>NZ_RJOH01000006.1:0-107452 GCF_003942995.1 Streptococcus mitis
TAACGTGTCTTATAACGTGTCTTACTTATGCCTCATTTTCCTTGTTTTATGAACCCATTATATACCTTTTTTGAAGCGCTTTCAATATTTGTTGTACGATAGAATATACTTTTATAAATATTTTATATAACACATTATCAAGAAATTACTTTCTATACCAAATATATTAATGTTTTTTATATTTAAATGATATGATTATAAACAACCCTTATAAAATAAGAAGAAATCCCTAATTGTCTCAAAATGTATTGAATATAATTGTAATTTTATCAATTAATTCAAAACCCGTCTAGAATTCCCATCTTTTTACTGAACTCTAGACTGGTTTATTTTCTTTTTAAAAGTAATATCTATTATTTTATAACTAACCTTCACTATCCTTTCGTCTATAGAAAATCATGGCTCCTAAAATAACACCCACAAAACCTAGCAAAACTGTTGATATCGACTTATCCTCACCTGTATTTGGTAACTTGGACTGCTCATTATTACTTACTTTATTTTCCAGTTGACTAGATTGCGAGTGTCCATTTATTGATAACAACTTAGGAGATGCTGAATTAACCTCACCATTTTTATCTTCCCTATGATTATCAAGTACCACATTATCCAAAGAAAGTTGGAAAGTCATAGCATATATACTAAAATGATTTGTCTCAAAAGTGACCTCCCCATCTTTTTGTAGGAATTCAAGTGTGTGTAAGTTTCCTTTAGAGTCAACATAATAAACATTCTCCACAGACTGCTCCGCTGCAAAAGTAACAATTACTGTTCCTTTAGGCTGAACAGCTTTACCACTTGCATCATTCAATTGGATATCATATGCTTTATAGTTTAATGAACTTAAAGAACTGACTTTAACTTCTTGAATTTTAACATCTTTAACATTTTTCAACACTTCTTCTGAAGCGTGAATTTGAACACTTCCTGTTGCATTTTTTAAAGTATGTTTTAATTTGGAAGATTCTGAAATGATAGAACTAGTAGTAACATTGTTATTTTCTAATGGTTTATTATTGTTTTCTGTGATATAACTTACGTTTCCTTCTTCTATAATTGCTCCTGAATTTTCTTCTTTTTCTAATGGCTCTATAGTTCCAGTATATGCTGGTTTGTCAACAGTTGGAGCTAGCTCATATCCTGATGTACCTATTGGCTCTTTATACTCTGGAGCCTCTGTTACCTCCGGAGAATCAATGTTTACTCCTCCTTCATATTCTAGAACTGATACCGTTGGAGCGTCTTCTGAGCCTACTGTTGATAGAGGACCGGTATACTCTAGAACCTCCGTTACAACAGAAGAAGCAGAATTTACTCCTCCTCGATAATCTTCTTTCTCCGAAACAAGGGCAAGTTCAGAGTTTACTCCCCCTTCATATTCTGGAACGGATATTGTTGGAACTCCTTCTACACCTGATGTTCCCAAAACACCTGTATATTCTTCAGTATAATGCTCGACACTCTCCGCAGCATTCATCCCACCAGGAATTCCTGCTCCAGCAAGGTTGACTGTCAAATTGTGCATACTTTCAATACTGCCATCAACTATACCAGTAATTTCTTGTCCAATATCTTTCTTATCTACAGCAAATAAAAGAGTTTTGCTATCATACTGAGTCATGAAGACAGCTGTTCTTCCATTCGCCAATCGCAAAATAGGTGCTCGATTTACCAGGACTTCTGAATCAAATTCTAGACCAAAAACACCTTTCCCCATCTCATAAGCTTGGCTAACTTTTGCTTCTGTCGGAGAAATCAAATCCTTACTCACAAAATCCCAATTAAATTTTTTATAGGATAAAGTATAATAGTTCTGTCCATTTTCACGATGTTCATACAATAGGCCGTATTCACCACCGCCTAACTCTTGTAATGAATTATAAGCAAATTCTCCATTCTGAATTGGATTGTGTTTTAGCCAAGTTAGCTCACCATTTTCCTCAACACGAGCCAAGTGAACTAAACCATTTTTACGTTCACGGCCTGGCCCAGCAGCATTGCTAAGAAGAATGTACTCTTTACCATCATGCATCGTATGAATAGCTGACATTTGAACATAGGCATCTTTTACTTCTGGATAACGTTTGATTGTTTTCTCCCAAGTGACCCCACCATCTTTACTGGTAGCAACTTGAAGATCTCCAGTCAATCCACGCATAAAGAGTTTTACATCCCCATTGTTTAATTGCAGAACCGTTGATTCTGTATTTTGAGCACTACTTTTATTCATATTTGATGAATGGATAACGCTATTTCCAACAGGTCGATTATCATTTGGTGACTCTCCAGCATGCCAAGTTTGTCCATGGTCATCTGAATAAATCAAACGTGAAGACTGTGATCCGCCTAAATGCGAAATATTGTTCGTTGTATAGGCTGGCACTAAAATACGTCCTTTATGAGCGCCAGTGCGTAATACAATTCCTGTTCCAGGACCTGTTCCAAGGAATTTCATCCAGTCTTGCCGAATACCTGGTGTGATATCTTTTGGAGCAGACCATGTTTTTCCATCATCATCGCTATATGACATCCACAAATAGCTCGTATTCGCTACTCTGAATGGATTTTTATCGCTTTGTTTAAAATAGATATTTCCAATTAATTCTTGATTTTTGTAAAGATCTCCCTTATCTCTAAATCCAGCCTCTGTAGGATTAACCACGACTCGATATTCTGTTTTTTTATTTTGTGAATTGAAAATCTCACCATTATCTCTTAGTGTATATCGTTCCGTCTCCCCTTGTTTGTAAAGAACCTGATAAGTTTTATCTCCTATTTCTTCATAAGCTTTTTCGGGTTGATTTGGCATTCCAAAAACAGCTCGCCCTTCTGGAAACATATCATAAATTGAAAAAATCCGTTTTGTCGTTGGATCTTGAACTAAAACCATATCAATATTAAGGGGTGATGTAGCAGTCTTATCAGTAGCTTCTGGATTATCGCGAAGATTAGAAATAGTTAGTTTATCTCCCCAAGTCTTTCCATTATCTTGACTACGACGAATTACCATACCAATATCACCATAGTCAAAATGGTGTAAACGTCGTTCGTCACCCCCAGCGATCAAGGTTCCCTTATCCGTTTTTAATAAAGCTGGAATTCGGTAACTATTAATTCCTTCACCATTTGGCTGGTTATTTCTCCCACTCTCAAAAATATCTTTCTTTTCAGTAACTTCAGCGCCTTCAGGCAATTTTTTCTCTAAATCATTTCTTTCAAATAAATGGCTACGTTTTTTTACTTCCTCGATGGTTAGAGCACGATTATATACAGTTAGATTACGGATTTGAAGATTCGACCCCCACATTGTTTGGTTTGCTCTTCTAGTAGCTCCAATCTGTACTTTATTGACATCTGGCATATCTTTAATAAAGCGACCTGATTTCGTGTTCGTTCTAGATAAAACTCCATTTACATATAAACGAACCTGCCCATTTGGCTGATCTGCTTTTGGTCTCTCTACCGTAAAAGTAACTGAATTCCATTGTCCGGGTTTTATTTTAAGAGGTGCATCTGAATAACTGCCATAAAAGTGACTTCCATCAGCACCACGTGCTTCCACCATTGCAGTCCCCTTGTTCACAGACATACTAAAATATTCATCTTTCTTCTTATCACTTGATACAGAGAAAAGATTATAAAATTGAGGTGCATTGGCATCTGGTTTAAACTCCATATGAATGGTAGCATTTTGAAGTTGTTTCAACTGATCCAATTCTTCTGCTAGATCAACTCTCTGCCCATTCCCAGTATTGGTAGCCAGATCCTCTCTTTCAAAAACAGTTTTTACATTTGTCAACTCTCTGGCAAAAAAATCACGTGGAGGAACGACTGCATCATCTGCACCTTCAATTTTTGCTGGATGATGCTCTATACTTTCTTCACTTCCTGTATTGGACTCTACAGGAAGATGTTCAGAGTTTCCTTCTGGTTTCGAGGTTTCTTCCTTCAAATTATGCTTATTAACATCAACTCCTTGATTAGTCGCTAAAGCTAATTTATCAGCTAAATCTTTATCTAGGTGATTTAAGTCACCAGAAACTACCTCAGTTACAGGTTCTGATACAGGTGCTCCACTTTCTAAAGAAGTTTCTACCTTACTTACATCAATATTAGTTGTAGTTTCTTGTGCTAAAGCCGGAGTAATACCAAATAAAACTGATCCAATAGCTACCGAAGCAACACCAATGGTAAATTTTCTAATACCATATCGGTTTTTACGATTAAGAGAACTTTGATTCATATAATTCCTCCCACACTTTGGGTAAGCGCTTTCTTTTTTGGTTAAAATTTTTTAATTAGTTGAAAAATTAAAATAAGGAAGTAATATAATTAATGCAATTTATTATTCTCAATTAATACATAACTCCCTAAATAATTATTTTACTTCTTAAAATCTAGACTTTTCTTTATTATATAATAAAATAATACATTTCTCTCTATATTGATCTATAATAGATTCTATTTTTAGAAATATTTTGCTTTTCTGGCTTTTTTGAAAGTACTTTCAATTCCCATACACAAAAAGAGAGCTACTAGGCTCTCTCATTCATTATTTTACATACTTAAAAGGAATCTCACTGCCACAAAGCCAGTTATAGACTTGGTCATTGACAAATACATTCATGGCTTCGTGAGCGTACTCAGGCATGATGCGATAGGCCTTGTCGCAGGTCAGGCGGTTGTATATCGCAAACTGGGTAATAGGATAGCAAACATCGTCATCTAAGCCCGTAATCATCTTAACCTCACCCTTGATACGATGAGCGAGATTTTTCACATCAATATAGGCAAGAGTCGCCATGATTTCCTCCTCAGTTTCATGAAAAGGATCGTGGAACTTGAAATAACGGAAAAGTTCGTCATAGGCCTCACTGGTATTCCCAATCTCAAGAACTCGTCTGAAGTCTGACAAGAAGGGATAAATGGCAACTGTTTTCTGAATTCGAGGATTGAGCGCTGCTGCAACCAAAGCTAAAGCACCACCTTGAGAAGCACCATAGCTAGAAAGGCGCTTCTCATCTACCTCAGGCAGATTAGCAATAATTTCAACCAACTGGTAAATATCCAGATAAACATCCTTATAAAAAAGCTGATCCCGACCTTCCACAGCACCACGGATAATGTGACCCTTGACCGTATTTCCTAGAGGAGAACGTAAGCCGTCTTGTGAATAGCCCGACTGCCCTCGCACATCCATGGAAACAACACCGTAACCAGCCACGGTGAAGGCCAGCATATCTGTCCAATCCCAACCACGACCCATATAGCCATGGAAATGGAAGATTATCGGCACTTTCTCCTCACTCTTTGGAAGAACGACGCGTGCATAGACCTTCCCTTCTTTGCTTCCTTCAAATGTTAATTCATAGCACTTGACTTGAGGAATGTGGAAATCTCTTTCTTCCAACTGGTAGACTGGAAGAGTTGAAACTTTTTTCACTTCTCCATCCCAGAAAGCATCAAAGTCTTCTGGAACCTCATCCCGTCCTCTATAAGTCTTGATTTCTTCTAGCAAAGCTGGATTTTTCATAATATACTCCTTCTTTTTTGTAATCGCTACCACCACTGTAGCATATCTAGAAAAGCAATGCAAGAAAGAAGAGTAAATAGAAAGAGATTTTAGATTCTCCTCCCTCAAACCTATCGACTGAAAGTAGTTTTAGAAACAAAAAAAGAGCATTTTCGCTCTTTCTTCCTTATATTTATATTATTTTGTTGCTTCTTTCTTCTGGAAAGTGGTTTGGTAATTTACTTTAATCGTTACTGTCATGTGAGAGTCCTCGTTTCTTTTTGATGACTCTAGTATAAGGACCAAACCTGAAAGCTAGCTTAAGATTTCCTTAGAGAAAGCTTAATCTAGATGTTCTTTCTTCTCCAAATGAAGGGCAATCATGCGCCATTCTGGATCCTCTCGCCAGCCTTCTATCGAACTAATGTAGCTAGCAACCTTTCTGGCTTCTTCTAAAATCGGAAAATCTTCGATAATATCAGCTACTTGGAACTCTGGAAGACCTGACTGTCTGGTTCCAAAAATCTCACCCGAACCACGCATTTTCAAATCTTCCTCAGCAAGAACAAATCCATTGGTCGTTTCTGTCATGATGCGCATGCGGTCTTTCCCAGAATCAGTCTTGGGATTGGCAACGAGAACTGCATAAGACTGCTTATCTCCCCGACCGACACGACCTCTGAGCTGGTGAAGCTGGCTGAGCCCGAATCGGTCGGCATCCATGATAATCATAACGGTCGCATTGGGAACATTGACCCCAACCTCAATAACCGTTGTAGATACTAGAATATCCGTTTTTCGCTCTTTGAAATCCTGCATAATATGGTCTTTTTCATCACTCTTCATCTTACCATGTAAAAGAGCCACTTCTGCCTTGCCTGCAAAATGAGCTGTCAACTCCTCTGATAAGACAATGGCATTTTTCAAATCCAGAGCTTCAGATTCCTCAATCAAGGGAGAGATGACATAGGCTTGAGAACCTTTTTGGATTTCTCCCTCTAACCAAGTCAAGACCTGAGGTAATTGCTCATGTTTGATCCAGCGTGTCACAATAGGCTTCCGTCCTGCTGGCATCTGGTCAATAATGGAAACATCCATATCTCCAAATGCTGTGATAGCCAGCGTCCGTGGAATGGGAGTCGCTGTCATCATGAGTACATCTGGATTATCGCCTTTTTCCCGTAAAATACGCCTTTGCCCCACACCAAAACGGTGCTGCTCATCTATGATAATCAAGCCCAGTCGAGCATAATCCACCCCATCCTGTATCAGAGCATGAGTTCCGATAATCAAATCAGCCTCACCCTTGGCAATAGTCTCCAAAACTTCCCTCTTTTCTGCAGCTTTCAAGGAACCTGTCAAAAGAGCCAGTTTCAAATCCGGAAAAAGACTCTGTAGACTCTCAAAGTGTTGCTCTGCTAGGATTTCTGTTGGCACCATGAGGGCAGCCTGATAACCAGCTGTCACCGCCGCAAACATAGCCAAGCCAGCGACTACCGTTTTTCCACTCCCCACATCCCCTTGCAAAAGACGATTCATGTGGTGGTCCGACTTCATGTCGGTCAAAATTTCCTGCAAACTCTTTTCCTGAGCTGGGGTCAGGGCAAAAGGCAAGCTTTCTTTGACAGCTGTCACTTTTTCCTGAGACCAGTCCAGGACCAGACCGCTTCCCTGAACTCTATTTTCAGACTTGAGCGTCTGCAATTGCATTTGGAAATAAAAGAGTTCCTCAAACTTGATACGGCGAAGGGCCTGCTTGTATTCCGCCAAATCCTTGGGGAAATGCATGGCACGAACGGCCTGACAACTGGACATGAGTTTGTATTTGTCCAGCAAAGACTGGGGAAGATTTTCCTCTATCAAGAGGTCCAGTCCCTGATCAAAAGCCGTCTTAATAACCTTGACCAGACTGGCCTGACTGATTCCTTGAGCTAGACGATAGACAGGCTGTAGATCATCCTCTACCTGAGCCAGGACCTTCATCCCTGTCAGGCTAGCCTTGGCGCGGTCCCATTTTCCAAAGACAGCAAGGGTTGCTCCCAACTCTATCTTATCTGCTAGATAGGGCTGGTTAAAGAAGTTCACCGCAAAAACGACTTCTCCCTGCTTGAGGCTAAAACGCAGGCGATTGCGCTTGAAACCATAATACTGGACACTGGCAGGAGTCACGACTTGACCAGATAGGACTGCCTTTTCACCGTCTTCCAGTTCTAGGACTTGCTTGGTCTTAAAATCTTCGTAACGGAAAGGAAAGTAGAGCAAGAGGTCTTGCAAGTTTTCAATTCCTAGTTTGGCGTATTTTTCTGCTGACTTTGGTCCCACACCAGGTAAGACATGCAAGGGTTGATGTAGATTCATGCTCCACTCCTTTCTTTTCTAATAATATTCTCTCGGAATGCGGTCGCTGAGGAGACAAACCACTTCATAGTTAATGGTTCCACGGTAGGTCGCTACCTGAGTAGCTGTGATTTCCTTGTCTCCGTTGGAGCCAATTAAGGTTACTTTTGTTCCCAACGGATAAAGCTTAGGCAGACGAATGGTGATTTGGTCCATAGAAACTCGCCCAACGATTGGGCAAGCTTGGCCATCTACCAAGACAGCGAAATTTTGCATATCTCGTGTCCAACCATCCGCATAGCCGATTGGCACGGTCGCGATGACTTGCTCGCTATCCGCTTGATAAGTTGCTCCATAGCCCATGCAAGCCCCAGATGGAACTGTCTTGACATGAACCAGGGCAGATTCCAAGGTCAAGGCCGGTATCAAATCATAAGGCAAGTTCAAAACCTCTCCACTTGGGTTAAGACCATACATAGCGTCTCCCATACGGATCGCATTAAAAATAGTCTCTGCATGCCAAAGAGTCGTTGCCGAATTACTGGCATGAACCAGCTCTGGAAGACCTTTCATACTTTCCAAAATAGTTTTAAACCGTTCTAACTGTTCATTAAAGTAGGTATCTGATTCCTCATCTGCAGTCGCAAAGTGGGTAAAAATCCCTTCAACACGAGCACCATGTTGTTGGAGCAAGTCTTGAGCCTGCTCAGCCTCACGAGCCTCTCGAAAACCAATCCGTCCCATGCCTGAGTCAATCTTGAGGTGGACTGTCAAACCTGATAGGTCTTCTTCCTGATCTAAGAGCGCTTGAATCCACTCCAGTCCAGCCACTGTCAAGGTAATGTCGTATTCTTTAGCAAGAGAAACAGCTTCGATTTCAGAAATTCCTAAAATGAGAATTTTCTTCCTGAGTCCAGCCTGTCTAAGTTCAATAGCCTCATCAATATTGGAAACGCAAAAACCATCTACATCATCTTGAATAGCCGTCGCAACAGCAACAGCCCCATGACCATAGGCATTAGCCTTGACTACTGCAAATTTGAGCGTTCCTTCAGGGATATGAGCCCCCATTTGCTGAATATTTTGTCGAATAGCTCCCAGATGAATCAGAGCCTTGGTTGGTCTATGTGGACTAGCTTTCATGATTTTCCTCCAAAATGACACTGGCTGTCACAAACTGATCTGTATGGCTGATAGACAGCCAAATCTTTCCTGAAAATGGTGACTGACTAAAATAAGGCGCCCCGCGTTCATTATTCAAGACTTCTAAATCTTGAAAACCGAGCTTGCCAATACCAGTTCCCATAGCCTTGGAAAAGGCCTCCTTAGCCGACCAGCGACCAGCCAAATATTCAATCTGCCTGCGCCCTTTGAGACTGGTGAAGCGCTCCATTTCCTTAGCGGTCAGCACGCGCTTAGCAAAGCCTTCATGTCGTGTAACTGCGCTTTCTATCGAAGCCAATTCTTCGATGTCAATTCCGTGTCCAACTATCATTCTCATCAAAAGGAGTTGAGATCCCCCAACTCCATCCTTTTCACTTATTTTGTCAAGGTAGCATAAATCTCTTCTACCAAGGCCTCTGTATTTTCCCAACCTAGACAAGGATCGGTAATGGAGCAACCAAAGACCTCTGGTTGGTTTTGACGACCATCTGCTAGGTAAGATTCAATCATAAAGCCTCGAACCGTCTTTTTAATCTTCTCATTCCAATCACGATTTTGCAAGGTCTGGCGGACAATTCGAATCTGTTCCATATATTGCTTTCCTGAGTTATCATGGTTGGTATCAATGAGGATAAAGGGATTTTCAAGTCCCATGGCTTCATAGCGTTCAATGGCATTTAGCAAGGTTTCATAGTAAAAGTTAGGCTCATTTTTCCCATATTCATTAACTGCTCCACGAAGGATGACGTGGGCCAAGGGATTTCCTGAAGTTTCAACTTCTTGACCATGAAAGAGGAAGGTCTGTTTGTTCTGAGCAGCATAGATACCGTTAAACATAACCCCAAGATTTCCTGAGGTTGGATTTTTCATCCCGACCGGTGCATCAATCCCTGAGGCCACAAAGCGGTGCTCTTGGTCTTCCACAGAACGAGCCCCAACAGCATGGTAGCTGACCAAATCATCTACCAAGACCAGATTTGACGGATAAAGCATCTCATCTGCCGTCGTCAAACCTGTCTCTGTAATGACGCGGTAGTGCAACTGGCGCACAGCCTGCAAGCCGTTAATCAGGCTTGGAGCCTTAGAAGTATCTGGTTGGTGAACCAAACCTTTATAGCCGTCTCCGTTGGTACGAGGTTTAGCTGTATAAACACGCATAACCATGAAAATCTTGTCCGCCACCTTCTTTTGCAAGGCGGATAAACGACGGGCATATTCCAAGACAGCCTCTTCATTATCAGAAGAGCAAGGACCAATCACCAAAAGGATACGGTCATCTTCTCCTGAAATAATGTCTGCCAATTCTCTATCACGACGCTCCTTCAGTCGCAAGGCTTCCGCAGACAATTGGGTTTCTGCCTTGATTGCTTCAATATCGATTTCTTGACCTTTTTCAATAAATGCCATCTTATTCTCCTAGCGTTTGGTAGATTTCTCTGACAAGGGCTTCTGTATTTTCCCAGCCCAGGCAAGGGTCCGTGATAGACTTGCCAAATACTTCTGGTTCGTTTTGACGGCCGTCTTCTAGATAAGACTCAATCATAAAGCCACGAACGTACTGCTTGATTTTTTCATTCCAATCACGGTTAATCAAGGTCTGGCGAACAATTCGAATCTGATCCATATATTGCTTACCAGAGTTGTCATGATTGGTATCGACGATGATAAAAGGATTTTCCAAGCCCATTTTCTCATATTGAGCAATGGTATCCATCAAATTATCATAGTAGTAGTTAGGAATATTCTTACCATACTCATTGATTGCTCCACGAAGAATAGCGTGCGAAAGCGGGTTCCCAGTTGTTTCCACTTCTTTTCCTAGGAAAAGGAAGCTTTGTTTGTTTTGAGCAGCATAAATCCCATTAAACATAACATTGAGATTTCCAGATGTTGGATTTTTAAACCCAGTCGCGAAATCTGCTCCACTTGCCACAAAGCGATGTTGCTGGTCTTCAACCGAACGAGCACCAACTGCCATGTAAGAAATCAAATCATCCACAAGCGGAAGATTTTCAGGATAAAGCATTTCATCAGCAGTCGTCATACCTGTTTCTGTGATAACACGATAATGAAGATGTCGAACGGCTTTGATTCCGTTGATGAGGCTAGGGGCTTCTGTCGCATTAGGCTGGTGAATCAAGCCCTTATAGCCATCTCCGTTGGTACGGGGTTTGGCAGTGTAAACACGCATAACCATAAAGATACGGTCTGCCACTTCTTCTTGCAAAGCTGCCAAACGCTTAGCGTATTCAAGAACAGCTTCTTCATTGTCAGATGAGCATGGCCCGATTACCAAGAGAATCCGCTGGTCTTCTCCACGTATAATGGCTTCTAGCTCTTGATCGCGCTGTGATTTTCTCTCCAAAGCTTGACCTTCTAATTTTGATAAGGCACGAACTTCTTCAATATTAATTTTAGGACTTTTTGCTGTAAATACCATAACTCATCTCCTTATAAATCAAACGGATACCAAGTAAAAATTTACTTTTCACAAGGTATCCGCCTCTAAACTATCTCATTTTATTGTCTTTTACCGTGACAGTTTTTAAACTTCTTACCAGAACCACATGGGCAAAGTTCATTCCGTCCAATCTGGCTCAAATCCAAATCTTCTGGTATATTTGCTTGGTGGGCAGCGATATTGCGAGTCGCTGTTGTACTGATATGGTGTTCTGCTTGTGGTCTTTCTTGTTCATGAATTTGTGCTTTCATCATCAAGCGTGTCACATCAAACTCAATCGAACCAATCATGTCATTAAACATACGGAAACCTTCTGCCTGATACTCAACAACAGGGTTGTTCTGAGCATAGCCACGAAGTCCAACCGCGTTACGCAATTGATCGAGGGCATCGATATGATCTGTCCACTTGTTATCTACCACTCGTAGAATCAAGACTTTTTGGAATTCTTTAACTGCTTCTTCATCGCGTAGTTTTGAAACCTGACTATCGTAAACTTGCAAGGCACGTTGGAAGAGTTCTTCCTTAATAGCCTTATCAGACAAGCCAGACAAGTCTTCCATCGTAATAGAATCTTCTGGAAGCAAGTTGTACTTAGCAAAGTTCAAAATTGCCTCTAGTTTTTCATCTTGTTTGGCACGCGCATGACCATCAACGACACGACCAATCGTGCGTTTGATCATAGCCTGAATTTCAGGTGCCAAGTCACGGTCTGCAGTGATGACGTCGTAACGTTGTGCGTAGATAATTTCACGTTGTTCACGCATGACATCATCGTATTGAAGGACTTGTTTACGGGTATCGTAGTTATTTCCTTCGACACGTTTTTGAGCTGCTTCAACCTGACGTGTCAACATACGAGACTCGATGGCCTCTTCAGACATGTTGAGACGTTCAAAGATTCCCTTCAAGCGTTCAGAACCAAAACGTTTCATCAAGTCATCTTCAAGAGAGAGGTAGAATTGTGACTCACCTGGGTCTCCTTGACGACCTGAACGTCCACGAAGCTGGTTATCGATACGACGGCTTTCATGACGTTCTGTACCAATCACACAAAGTCCACCTAATTCGCGAACCCCTTCACCAAGCTTGATGTCGGTACCACGACCGGCCATGTTAGTCGCAATGGTAACAGCACCACGTTGACCAGCATTCATAATGATTTGGGCTTCTTTATAGTGGTTCTTAGCATTCAAGACTTCGTGAGGAACACCAGCTGCGACTAGTTTCTTAGAAATGTAATCACTAGTTTCAACCGCTACTGTACCAACCAAGACAGGTTGACCTTTTTGGTAACGAGCCTTAACGTCTTCGACAACCGCCTTAAACTTAGCCTCGATACTTGCATAAAGAAGGTCTGAGTGGTCAATACGTTGAACAGGACGGTTTGTTGGAATTGGAATAACACGAATGTTATAGATTTCACGGAATTCTTCTTCCTCAGTCTTACCTGTACCCGTCATACCAGACAATTTCTTGTACATACGGAAAAGGTTTTGGTAAGTGATTGAGGCAGATGTCTTGGTTTCATCCTGGATTGGCACACCTTCTTTAGCTTCAATGGCTTGGTGCAATCCATCAGAATAACGACGACCTTCCATGGTACGACCTGTAAATTGGTCGACAATCAAGATTTCTTGCTCTTCGCTCACCACATAGTCAATATCGAGAAGCATGATGTAGTTGGCACGAAGGGCGTTATCGATAAAGTGAGTCAGAGCTACGTTTTCGATGTCATAGAGATTTTCAAGTTTGAAGTAGCTTTCAGCCTTGTCAATCCCTGAATCAGACAAACCAATAGTCTTAGACTGCACATCGATGATGTAGTCGTCTTTGTCCAACGATTTTACATAGTGGTCTGCCATGTGGTAGAGCTGACTAGTTTCAACCGCATTAGCACCTGATACGATCAAAGGTGTACGGGCCTCATCAATCAAGATTGAGTCAACCTCATCGACCAAGGCATAGTTAAGCGGACGTTGTACCATGTTTTCAGCACGAACGACCATGTTATCACGAAGGTAGTCAAATCCGATTTCTGAGTTGGTTGAGTAGGTAATATCACACTCATAGGCTTCTTTTTTCTCCATTGGAGATTTGGCAGCCAAGTTAATCCCTACTGACAAACCAAGCCATGAGTACAATTCACCCATCTCAGTCGCATCACGTTCTGACAGGTATTCATTGACCGTAACTACGTGAACCCCTTTGCCTGAAAGGGCATTGAGGTATACCGGCATAGTCGCAGTCAAGGTTTTTCCCTCCCCTGTACGCATCTCTGGCACGTCACCATGGTGAAGAACGATTCCCCCCATGACCTGAACCTTATATGGGAAGAGACCTAGGACACGTTTAGCACCTTCACGGACAACCGCAAATGCTTCATAAAGCAATGAATCCAGTGATTCTCCATTTTGATAACGTTCTTTAAATTCAACTGTTTTTGCTTTTAGTTGGTCATCTGTCAAAGCAGCCATTTGGTCTTCGTATTTGAAAACCTTGTCAGCCATCTTTTCCAGACGACGGATTTCTCCTTTATCATTTTCGATAATTGTTTTTAAAATATTAGCCATGTTTTTCCTTACTTTAAATTCCGAATATTTTAGAATGTTCTTTTAATTTTAGCACAATTACTGATTATTTTCAAGGAAGAATCCCCATTTTGAAAAGGAAAAAGAGGCTAGTTTCCAAGCTAACCTCTCTGACTTTTATGATACTTTAATTGCCAAAAATCGGCAAAATCGCAAATAGGATAAATAGATTAATCCAAAGAGAAAAACAGCAGATCAATCCAAAAACAAAGAGACTGACTTTCTTGGACAGCAAGGCCATCAAAATAGACAGAATACCAAAAACTAGCAAGACTTTCTGTATGCTGAAGAGGTCAATCTTTCCCCCCAGAATCGGACTGCCCCAAGGAAGAAAGAAGAAAGCAATCCAGATCAACAGAACTAAACCAATATAGACCTTAGAATAGCGTGTAATAAATGATTTTAGATGTGCCATAAGCCACCTCCTATAAATAAAAACCGATATAAATCAATGCCTTTTGCCCTTAGACTTTCCTAACTCCTTTCTTAGTCTAAGCATTTTTTTGAAAAAGATATAGTCTAACCAGTCACTGCCTAGAGATATGACTATCAAAAGCAATCCAACACCCCAAGCACTAGCATCTGATTCATGATTTAGAACAAAAGGGAAAAATAAGAATGAAAAAATTGTCATATCCAAGCTAAACAGAGCTAAAAGGGAAATATAAATCCAGTAAAAATAGTAGAAGATGGGGAAAATTTTACTGTTTCTGTCAGAATTGTCTATCCAATAGAAAAAATAAAAACAAGGAAATAAGAGTATCAAATGAAACCAATTAAACGACAGTTTCATCATCGACACCTCCTCTTTGAAATTGTTTTCTTTAGTTACGTTCTATTAAATGTTATTACCAATATAAATCAATGCCTTCCACCTTTAGACTTCCCTAGTTCCCGTCTCAAGCGAAACATTTTTTTGAGACAGAAATAAGTTGACCTATTCAGACCAATAGCTAGCAAAATAAAAAGAAACCAAATGCCCCAAAACTTGATATCTGTCACATTTCTCAAGACGATATTGAAAAACAGAACTGAAACAACTGTCCAAGCAAGGCTAAAAAGAGAATAGAGGGGGATGTAAACCCAGTAAAAATAGTAAAAAAATGGGAAAAATCTGCTATTTCTGTTGGCCTTTTCAATCCAGTTATCAAAATAAAAGTAAGGTGCTAAAAATAAGAATTTAAACAAATGTTCCATCAGCAGCACCTCTTTTGATAGCGTTTTCTTTAACTTCATTCTATCAAAAAAATCTGGAAGTGTCATTCCAGATTTTACTTTTTTATTTACGTTTTCTTGCGATGAGATGGATTGGAGTTCCCTCAAATACAAAGGCCTTGCGGATTTGATTTTCCAAGAAACGCAAGTAAGAAAAGTGCATGAGTTCTTCTTCATTGACAAAGATGACAAAGGTTGGTGGTTTGGTTGCCACTTGGGTCGCATAGAAAATCTTAAGGCGTTTCCCTTTGTCTGTCGGTGTTGGGTTGATGGCAATAGCATCCATAATCACATCATTCAAGACAGCTGATGGAATACGTGTGTTTTGACTTTCGCTGATTTGCTTGATCATCTCAGGAAGTTTGTGGAGACGTTGCTTGGTCAAGGCTGACACAAAAATAATCGGTGCATAAGGCAGGTATTGGAACTGCTCACGGATATCTTCTTCCCAGTTTTTCATAGTATGGTTGTCTTTTTCAAGCGTATCCCACTTGTTAACAACGATAATCATCCCTTTACCAGCTTCATGGGCAAATCCTGCGATACGCTTGTCGTATTCACGAATGCCTTCTTCCGCATTGATGACCATTAAGACCACATCTGAACGGTCAATAGCACGCATGGCACGCATAACAGAGTATTTCTCAGTATTTTCATAAACCTTACCAGATTTACGCATACCAGCCGTATCAATCATGGTAAACTCTTGACCATCTGTATCTGTAAAGTGGGTATCAATGGCGTCACGCGTTGTTCCAGCAACGGGACTGGCAATGACACGGTCTTCTCCCAAGATAGCATTAATCAAGCTTGATTTTCCAACGTTTGGACGACCAATCAGACTAAACTTAATGACATCTGGGTTTTCTTCCTCATATTCATTTGGAAGATTTTCTACAATAGCGTCTAGCACATCCCCTGTACCGATACCATGGACAGATGAGATTGGCAGTGGTTCACCCAAACCGAGGGCATAGAAATCATAGATATCATTTCGCATCTCAGGGTTGTCCACCTTGTTAACTGCGAGGATAACTGGTTTATGGGTCTTATAAAGCTTACGGGCTACGTATTCGTCTGCATCGGTAATTCCTTCCTTACCAGATACGACAAAGACGATAACATCTGCTTCTTCCATGGCAATTTCTGCCTGGTGCTTGATTTGTTCCATGAAAGGAGCATCGACATCATCGATTCCTCCTGTATCAATCATGCTAAACGAACGATTGAGCCACTCACCCGTTGCATAGATACGGTCACGTGTCACTCCTTCGACATCCTCTACAATGGAGATTCGCTCACCAGCGATCCGATTAAATAGGGTTGATTTCCCAACATTGGGACGTCCTACAATGGCAATAGTTGGTAGGGCCATAATTTCTCACTTTCTACAATAACTTCTTCTGTTCAAGATTTTTTCTAGTTGAGTTTGGTTCAGCTTGACCAAACTGTTCTGCTAGACGCTGACTCCAGCTTGTGGTTGCACGCGCTCCAGCATAGTCCGCCTGTACACGGTCATAAGCTTCGATTGCATCAGTTGACTGTTCTTGATATTCTTCCTCAAATACCACTTGATGCAATGGCAAGCGAGGTTTGACTTCATGTTCTTCATTTGGTAATCCTAGTGCCATCCCAAAGACAGGATAGGTGTAGTCAGGCAAATTAAAGAGTTCTGCTACTTCTTCTGACTTGTACCGCACCAAGCCAATAATGACACCACCATAGCCCAAGCTTTCAGCTGCCAGCAGGGCATTTTGACCAGCAAGAGCCGCATCGACTGAACTAATCAAGAGACCTTCTACACCTTGAGGTTGGAAGGTATCCGTATGGAGTCGTGCTCCCTTTTCTGCACGGTTCAAATCTCCGACAAAGAGAAGGAAAACAGCTGACTGGCGAATGGCTTCTTGAGGCACCAATTCATACAAGGCATCTTTCTTTTCTTGACTTCGTACCACAATCACAGAGTAGGATTGGAAATTCTTCCAAGACGAGGCCATCTGGGCTGCTGTCAGGATTTCAGTCAAGTCTTCTTGAGGAAGGACTTGTTCCTTAAATCTTCGAACAGACTTATGAGCTTTCATCAGTTTAATCGTTTCTGTCATCGACGGTTTACTCCTTCTAAACGAGTCTCCTCAGCCAAATAACGGATGCGTTCCATGACACGTCTAGCTTCCCATGTTTCGTCAGGTCCTTGTTTTACTTTAGCGAAATGCAGCTCCAATTCTTCAAAGTTGAAGTTGGAGGTGAAAAAGGTCGGTAAATTTTCCTGCATCCGATATTGAAGAATGACCTGCAGGATTTCATCACGCACCCAAGCTGTTGATTGCTCGGCACCAATATCATCTAAAATCAGGACTTCAGAAAGCTTAATCTCATCCACCAAGGTCTTAACATTGCCATCACCGATAGCATTTTTGACATCGATGACAAAGCTTGGATAGTGGAGGAGAGTGGATGAAACACCACGTTTTTCTGACAAATCATGAGCTAGGGCAGCCACCATGAAACTTTTACCCACACCAAAATCTCCATACAAGTAAAGACCTTTTCGAATAGCTGGATATTGCTCCACAAAGGCTAATAGCTTTTCAAAAACTGGCAAGCGACCCAAATCATCCAAGTCTACTTGAGCTAAACTAGCTTTCCTGAGACTAGCTGGCAGATTGATTAACTTGAGACGGTTCTTAATAGCCGCTTCTTTTTCAGCCGCGATTAGTTCAGGAGTTTCTTCGTAAGAAACATCCGCATAGCCATGATTCATAACCAAAATAGGCTTGTAGCCTTTGGCAATATAATCCGTATCACCACGGAGAAACTTGTCACGCTCGGTGATGTACTGATTAAACTTGGAGATACTGCGATTCAATTCCTCTGGAGTCAAGGATTCTTGCTGGATAAAGGCCGCAACATCAGGATCCTTCATGATTTTCTGGACCAAATCTTGATAATGAAAACGGCTGGGTTGACGTTTGAGTACGTCTCCGACACTTTCCATCTAATCTCCTCCTTTTTCTAATCGAGCTAATAGTTCTTGTTTCTTACGTTCTAGTTCCAGACGAGTTTCCTCGCTGGTTTCATTTTTATAATCTGGATTGCTCCACTTGGGTACATTGGACTTGGTAGGACTGGGTTTACTGCTTTTTTGAGCCTGATTCTTTTGCCCACGCTCACGGATGCGCAAGACTGCCTCTTCTGCCGAATGAATCTTTTGATAGGCATAGTCATTGGCTACTTTCATGGCATATTTCTCATTGATATTTGCCGAATCCACCTTATTAAAGGTCAATAAGAGAATGATATTGATGACTTCATCCAGCAAGCCCAAGCTAGCCATCTGTTGCAAGAGGTCTCTTTCTGTTTGGGTAATGGTTCCCTTGCGTGTTTGCTTGATTTCTGCCAAGAACTGCAGGGCAGTTTTACTTTTGGCTTCTTTGATAATGGTTGCTTCCTTAGGATTAAAGTCAGAAGAAATCGGTTTTTGAGCGATTTTTTCCCGCATGCGTTTGGTTGAAATAACCTGGGAAACAGCTGTTGACTTGGCCAATTGATAGGTCTCAAACCAAGTCCATTTCTTCTCCTCGGCGATGGCAAAGAGGTTTAAGACATCGGACTGCTCATCCGCAAAGCGAAGTCCATCTCGAGCCATCAGCTGACGAAAATGGTCCAAGTCAAAATCGTTGGCCACTTTCTTCTTGAGACCAAGGTCTTCTTGACTTCCCAGTTCTGCCAAGTCTGGAAAGACTTGATTGAGTGAGACAGGTATTTCTTCTCCCTCAGCACTCTCAACTTTCAAATCCTCCACAGCTGCATCACCAATCTTTTTCTCTAAAAGTCTACGATAAACAGGATGCTCCAAGAAATCTTGACTTGAAAGAGGAGCATGGATAACTAGCTGATAGGTATCCCCTTTTTGATAGAGGGTCAAAAGATTGAAAGCAGATAGGATTTTCAGGGATTTTATCAGTCTATCCATCCCAAAGTTGAGATGGTTAAGAATGCTTGAAAAAAGGTATTCCTTTCTACCATTATCCCAAAAACTAATTGTATAAAGATAAAGGCTCAGTGCCTCCTGACCGATAATCGGGAGGTAGCACTGTACCAGAGATGAGGTATCTTGCGACACCCGATTATTCTTTAGATAAGAAAAACGGTCAATTGGCTTCATTTATCTTTCCTTTTTCTTTTTAGAGGACTGGGTGATTTGTTGGAGCAAGCTCTCTAACTCACTAACATCCTTAAAACTACGATAGACACTGGCAAAACGTACATAGGTAATCTCATCTAACTCAGCCAACTCCTCCATGACGAGTGAACCAATGTCCTCACTTTGAATTTCATTTTCATTTCGACCACGGAGTTTCTGTTCGATACGATTGACTACCATGTTGATTTCATCACTTGACACAGGACGTTTCTGGGCTGAGCGGATAATCCCATTAAAGATTTTATCTCTGGAGAATTGTTCCCGTGTGCCATCTTTTTTAACAACCACTAAGGTTCTTTCTTCTACCCGTTCGTAGGTTGTAAAACGGTGCTGGCATTCGTCGCACTCACGTCTTCTACGAATGGTGTTCCCTTCTTCTGCTTGGCGACTATCGATAACACTTGACTTGGTAGCCCCACATTTTGGACAACGCATCTTTTCCCTCCTTATCGTTTTCTTTTCATTATACCATTTTTTAAGCGATTCCCAAAACAATTCTTCTTTTTGCTTGACAAGTTTTTTGTTTTGTTGTATTATTTAATTAAGACAAAAGGATAAAAGAAAGGAGACCAAGATGTCCTGGACATTTGACAACAAAAAACCCATTTATTTACAGATTATGGAGAAAATCAAGCTTCAGATTGTCTCCCATACACTGGAACCCAATCAACAACTTCCAACCGTGAGAGAGTTAGCTAGCGAGGCGGGTGTCAATCCAAACACCATCCAAAGAGCCTTGTCAGACCTTGAACGAGAAGGATTTGTTTACAGCAAGCGAACAACTGGACGATTTGTGACTGAGGATAAGGAGCTAATCGCCCAATCGCGCAAACAATTATCAGAAGAAGAATTGGAACACTTCGTTTCCTCCATGACCCATTTTGGCTATGAAAAAGAAGAACTACCAGGCGTAGTCGGTGATTATATTAAAGGAGTTTAAGCCTATGTCATTATTAGCATTTGAAAATGTATCCAAATCTTATGGAGCAACCCCAGCCCTTGAAAATGTTTCTCTTGACATCCCAGCTGGAAAAATTGTCGGTCTCCTCGGCCCAAACGGCTCAGGAAAAACAACCTTGATTAAACTCATCAATGGTCTCTTACAACCAGATCAAGGACGCGTCCTTATCAACGACATGGACCCAAGCCCAGCAACCAAGGCTATCGTAGCTTATTTGCCAGATACGACCTATCTCAATGAGCAAATGAAGGTCAAAGAAGCCCTAACCTACTTCAAGACCTTCTATAAAGATTTCAATCTTGAACGTGCACATCATCTACTTGCAGACCTCGGCATTGATGAAAATAGTCGTCTCAAAAAACTATCAAAAGGAAACAAAGAAAAGGTACAACTGATTTTGGTCATGAGCCGGGATGCTCGTCTCTATGTTCTGGATGAACCCATTGGTGGGGTCGATCCAGCAGCCCGTGAGTATATCCTCAATACTATTATCAACAACTACTCCCCAACTTCTACCGTTTTGATTTCTACCCACTTGATTTCTGATATCGAGCCAATCTTGGATGAAATTATCTTCCTCAAAGACGGAAAAGTCGTCCGTCAAGGAAATGTAGATGATATTCGCTATGAGTCAGGTGAATCCATTGACCAACTCTTCCGTCAGGAATTTAAGGCCTAAGCAAAGGAGATTATTATGTTTTGGAATTTAGTTCGCTACGAATTTAAAAATGTTAACAAGTGGTATTTAGCCCTTTACGCTGCCGTGCTAGTTCTTTCCGTTCCCATAGGAATGCAAGGACACTATTATAATTATGTATCTTTCAAAGATAGCCAACCTGTCTTACTTTTCTTTCTGGCTCTCGTCTTTGGTGGATTGATGATTACACTTGGGATTTCAACCATTTTCTTGATTATTAAACGATTCAAAGGTAGTGTCTATGACCGACAAGGCTATCTGACCTTGACCTTGCCAGTTTCTAAACACCATATCATCACAGCCAAATTAGTTGGAGCCTTCATTTGGTCTATCCTTAGCTCCACTGTACTAGCTCTAAGCGCTTTTATTATTGTTACCATAACGGTTCCAGAATGGATATCAAATTCTGAGTTGATTCCACTTGTAGGAACATTCCTTCCTCAACTCTCTCTTATGGGGGTATCCTTCCTACTAAATACCATCTCAGGAATCCTCTGCATCTACTTGGCTATTTCCATCGGACAACTGTTCAATGAATACCGTACCGCACTAGCCATTGTAGCTTATATCGGTATCCAAATCGTCATTGGATTTGTAGAAGTCTTCTTCAATACCAGTACTAACTTCTATATTAATTCACTTGCAGGATTCAATGATAATTTCTATATGGGAGCAAGCGTAGGCATTGTTGAAGAACTCATATTCATAGCTATCTTTTACCTCGGAACCTACTATATTTTGAAAAACAAGGTTAATTTACAATAAAAAAGGCCCAGCTAAAAAGCTGGGTTTTGATTTAACTCAATATCAAACTGGCTACGATAGGGCTGACAAAGACATAGAGAATACCGGTGACACCGATAGCCAAGCCACCCATGGCTCCTGCTACAGAGCCGTATCGGAAGGCTGTTCCCGTTCCGACTGCGTGACCTGTCCCTCCAAGGGAAAGGCCAACAGCTACTGGATCGTCTATTTTCAACCACTTCAAAAGGGTTGGTCCGATCACACTGGTTAAAATTCCAGTTGCCACTACAACCACCAAGGTCACAGTCGTCAACCCTTGCAATTTTTCTGTGATTCCCACTGCCATAGCGGTTGTTACTGACTTAGGAAAGAGAGAAATGGCTAGGAAAAAGTCCATTCCAAAAATCTTAGCTACAAGGGCTGTGAAAGAGGTATTGACAACTACCGCCAGCAAACTACCAAAGAGAATACTCCGTGCATGGTGCTTCATCAAATGAAAACTCTTATAAAGCGGAATCCCTAGAGCAACGGTCGATGGAACAATCAAGTTGTTCAGATAAACCCCACCTTGGTAGTAATCTTGGTAAGAAATACCCGTCACTTTTAGAAAGATGATAATGAAAACAGCTGACAAAAGCAAGGGCGTTGTCAATGGATGGGGAAAACGTCTGTAAATCAGCATTCCCACTAGATAAGCTAGGATTGATAGGGCAAGCCCAAACAGGGGATTGGAAACAAATTCACTCATTTGGCATCTCCTTTCTCATAATCTCCCTCAAATCGTCTCTTGATGAACTGAACTACCAAGGCTATGAGGATAATATTGATGACTGCTGCAAAAAAGACAATCAAAACAATTGGCAAAAGATAGGGAGCAATCACATCAAACTTTTCCATGATTCCCACTGCTGGTGGCAAAAAGAGAATGGTCATATTGGCCAGCAAGAAATTCCCCACCATGTTGACATGCCTAGTTCTCAGCCACTTGAATTGTAGGGCTAGAAAGAGAATAATCAAACCGATAATACTGCCTGGGATGGGCAAATGAAAGAAACTGGAAATCCCCTCTCCGATTAGAGAAATCACAAAGAGAATCATTAATTGAACATATAATTTCATTCTAAACTCCACGAAATAGACTTCTTGCATACCAGTTTACTCTTTTTTCAGAAAATTTCAAGGAAATACACAAGGGATAATGAAAATTAGAAAGGAAAGAGGATACAAACAATTCTTGACTTGTGAAAACAGGCATGATTTAGGATAAAAGATGCCAGCGTCCTTCTTGTCAGCATTCTTGAAAAGTAGTATAATTATTGCATGCGCAATCATCTTGTGATGCAGAGACTGTCCGTTAATGGACATTCTTCTATCTTATAACTCTAAAAAGAAAGGAGATACTATGACCTATTTAGAAAAATGGTTTGACTTCAATCGGCGTCAGAAAGAAATCGAAAGTCTCTTGGAAGAGACCATTGTCCAGCAGAGCGAGCAAAGTCTGACCTTGAAAGAATTCTACCTCCTCTACTATCTGGACTTGGCTCAAGAAAAATCTCTACGCCAGATTGACCTGCCAGATAAGCTTCATCTGAGCCCGAGCGCTGTTTCTCGGATGGTGGCTCGCTTGGAAGCCAAAAATTGTGGTCTACTTAGTCGCAGGTGTTGTGATCAAGATAGACGCTCTAGTTTTATCTGCCTGACAGGTGATGGGCAAAAGACACTGGCCTCGCTACAAAAGGCTGTCGAAGCAAGCTTGGAAACTGGTTTAGATTTCTTGATTTAAGATGATTTTAGAAAAAAGTTGCGTGCGCAATCATTTTTCTTGACATTCTCTTTTACAAGGAGTAAAATAAAGTCATCATTAAACAAAGGAGTTTTAAACATGATTGAAATTACCTATCTAGATGCCAGCAAGAACGAAAGAACTGTAACTTTTGAGTCTTATGAAGATTTTGATCGTTCACAACAAGCTTGCCTTATCGGCGTCGCAGACTACTACCCTGTCCAAAAATTGACTTATAACGGTCATGATTTGGACTACCATGGGACTTATGGAGACGTCTTCTTCTATCTCATGAAACAAGATTTAAGCCAATATAACTAAAAAGGAGAAATACAATGGCAAAAGCAATTACAGATGCAACATTCGAACAAGAAACAAAAGACGGTTTGGTCTTGGTAGACTTCTGGGCAACTTGGTGTGGTCCATGTCGTATGCAAGGTCCAATCTTGGATAAATTATCTGAAGAACTTTCAGAAGATGTCTTGAAAATCGTTAAAATGGACGTTGATGAAAATCCAAACACAGCTCGTGCTTTTGGAATCATGTCTATCCCAACCCTTCTCTTCAAAAAAGACGGCCAAGTAGTGAAACAAGTTGCTGGTGTTCACACAGCAGAACAAATCAAGGCCATCGTTGCTGAATTGAGCTAATCAAACGAGAGACCAAGTACTTGCTTTGGTCTCTTTTTCTTGCCCTTTGCCATTTTTCAAAAAATATGCTAGACTGTAGGTAGAATATTACGATGTTTGGGACATGCCATCGCTAAAAAAAACCTGTACTTGGTATTTTTTAGCTCCCTCAAGGGAGCTTTTTGCGTGCTCTGAACATTTCCCATTTTGGAAGGAGTACTATGAAACGTCAATCAGCCTTGGTCGTCTTTAGTGGCGGTCAAGATTCTACAACCTGCCTCTTTTGGGCTAAAGAACACTATGAAACGGTCGAAGCAGTTACCTTTGCCTATGGTCAGCGTCATCACCTCGAAATTCAAGTGGCCAAAGAAATCGCTGAGGAACAAGGAATTCGTCATCATATCCTAGATATGTCTCTGCTGGGGCAAATCACTGAAAATGCCTTGACTTCTGATCTGGAGATTGAGCAAAAAGAGGGAGAGGTTCCCAATACCTTTGTTGACGGTCGAAACCACCTCTTTCTATCCTTTGCGGCAGTCCTTGCTAAGCAACGAGGCATTAAAGATATCGTGACAGGTGTCTGCGAGACAGACTTCTCAGGCTACCCCGATTGTCGAGATGTCTTTGTCAAATCCCTTAATGTTACCCTCAACCTTGCTATGGATTACGACTTTGTTATCCAAACACCTCTCATGTGGCTAGACAAGGCTGAAACTTGGGAGTTAGCTGACCAACTCGGTGCCTTTGACTATGTTCGTGAAAAGACCTTAACCTGCTATAACGGGATTATCGGAAGTGGCTGTGGAGATTGCCCAGCCTGCCACCTACGGCAACATGGTTTAGATGTTTATCTCTCACAGAAAGGAGAGGACTAATGTTTTTTGCACCCAAAGAAATCAAACAGGAAACCGGGGAGTCTCTTGTCTACAATCCTCACAGAACCTTGGTATCAAAAGAGTTTACCTTCGATGCTGCCCACCACCTCTTTCACTATGAGGGAAAATGTAAGTCCCTTCATGGCCACACCTATCATTTGCAGATTGCTGTCAGTGGATTTTTAGATGAACGTGGCATGACCTACGATTTCGGAGATATCAAAGCGATATACAAGAACTACTTAGAGCCCCACTTGGATCATCGCTATCTCAATGAGACCCTGCCCTATATGAACACGACTGCTGAAAATATGGTTTACTGGATTTTCCAAACTATGAGTCAAGAGTTGCCAGACGAGCGCGGTCTCCGTTTGGAATACGTTCGCCTCTATGAGACTCCGACTGCCTTTGCGGAGTTTAGACGGGAGTGGTTAGATGACTAGGGAACGTGTCCTCAAACTACCAGTTCTAGAAATTTTTGGCCCAACCTTTCAAGGCGAAGGCCGTGCAATCGGGCAGAAAACCATGTTTGTCCGCACTGCTGGCTGCGACTACCACTGCGACTGGTGCGATTCTGCCTTTACTTGGGATGGATCTGAAAAGCCAACTCGTATGACTGCTGACGAGGTTATTGCTACCTTGGATAAACTAGGAAGCTACGACTACGTAACCCTATCTGGGGGAAATCCTGCTATCCTAGCAGCCAACATGGCTGAGCTAGTAACCAAACTCAAGGAACGTGGTGTCACTCTAGCTGTTGAGACCCAAGGCTCCCGCTGGCAAAATTGGTTAAAAGACATCGACCAGGTCACTCTGAGTCCCAAACCTCCTTCATCCAAGATGGAAGTCAACTTTGAAACCTTGGACTTTGTCGTTTCCCAACTAGAGCCAGACAAGGTCACCTTTAAAATCCCTGTCTTTGACGATGTCGATTTGGCCTTTGCCAAAGGGATTCAAGAGCGCTACCAACCAGATGTTCTCTTTTTATCAGCAGGAAATCCTGAGCCCAAGGCTACGGGTAATATTGTCCAAGACCAACTGGACCGTCTCAAAGAACTCTGGGAACGCGTCGCTACTGACGATAGCTGGGGCAATGTCCGCGTCCTTCCCCAACTCCATACCCTCCTCTACGATAATCAACGTGGTGTTTAAGATTAGAAAGAAAAAATCATGTCACAACAAGAAGAAATGAAAAACCTAAGCCTACTAGGCAACAAAGAAACCAACTACATTTTCGAATATCAACCAGAAGTCCTGGAATCCTTTGACAATCGTCATGTGGAAAATGACTATTTCATCAAATTTAACTGTCCTGAATTTACCTCACTTTGCCCAATCACTGCTCAGCCAGACTTTGCGACTATTTATATTTCCTACATTCCTGACAAGCTCTGTGTTGAGTCAAAATCCCTCAAACTCTACCTCTTTAGCTACCGAAACCACGGAGATTTCCACGAAAACTGTATCAACACCATCGGGAAAGACTTGGTCAACTTGCTAGACCCTCGCTATTTGGAGGTTTGGGGAAAATTCACTCCGCGCGGTGGCATTTCAATTGACCCCTACTACAACTACGGTAAGCCAGGAACTAAGTATGAAGGCTTGGCAGAACAACGTCTCTTCCAACACGACCTTTATCCAGAGAAAATTGACAACCGTTAAACTCATACGAAAAAGCCCTGTTCCTCGAGATGAGGAGCAAGGCTTTTTGAGTTTCAATTATTCTTCTGTTCCAAGGAAGTTTTTCGCAACGAGGGCTGCAAGAACTCCACCAACAATTGGTGCAAGGATGAAAATCCATACTTGTTGAAGGGCTGCGCCACCTACCAAGACAGCTGGTGCCAAGCTACGAGCTGGGTTTACTGAAAGTCCAGTAATGTTCAATCCGACAAGAATCATCGCCATCAAGGACAAACCGATTACCAAACCAGCAATCGCGCCATTGCCCTTGCTTGCTGATGTCACAGTCATGATAACCAAGACAAACAAGAAAGTTGCGATGACTTCAAACAAGAAACCACCAAAGACAGTGACACCGTTTGCCAAGGCATTTTCACCAAGACTAGCAGTTGACATACCTGAGTTCGCCAAGAGGAAGAATACCGCAGCTGACGCAAGGAAAGCTCCAACTACTTGCCCAAGGATGTAGTTGACAAGGTCTTTTGATGACAAACGTTTGTTAATAAACATAGCGATCGAAACAGCTGGATTCAAGTGAGCACCTGAAACAGTTCCGATTGAGTAGGCTGCAACCACGATGGCTAAACCAAAGGCAAAGGCGATTCCAAGGTGACCTAGGCCATCAAGACCATTTCCAAAAACAACAGCTCCTGTTCCGACGAACACAAGCATGAACGTACCGATTAACTCAGCAACAAATTTTTTCATTTTCTTTCTCCTTTTTTCAAAAACTAGATACTAGTCTATCAAAAGAAGGAAAGGGTTTCAAGAAAATTGATTGGAAATTTTCAGGACAAAATTCTATAAAAACGGTAGTGTTTATTTGAAACATTTTTTTCAAAGGTGTATACTAATAGCGTAGTTCTGATAGGGTTTACAAAACCCATTATCGAAGCTTATTTGTAAACCTTTGCTGTTCTTTTATGAACGTTTGAATGGTATCGTGAATACCAAGGAGGAATCATATGTCTAAAGTTGCTATTGTCACAGGTGCAGGTCAAGGAATCGGTTTTGCAATCGCAAAACGATTGGTTCAAGATGGCTTTAAGGTAGGAGTCTTAGACTACAATCCCGAAACAGCTGAAAAAGCTGTTGCCGAATTATCAGCTGAAAATGCCTTTGCTGTCGTGGCCGATGTTTCGAAACAGGCCGAAGTTGCACAAGCATTTCAAAAGGTTGTTGACCATTTTGGTGATTTAAATGTTGTCGTAAATAACGCTGGTGTTGCTCCAACTACTCCTCTTGATACAATTACTGAGGAACAATTTACACGCACTTTCGGTATCAACGTTGGTGGTGTCATTTGGGGTTCACAAGCTGCACAAGCGCAATTTAAAGCACTTGGCCACGGAGGTAAAATTATCAACGCAACCTCTCAAGCTGGTGTAGTCGGTAACCCAAATCTAACTGTTTATGGTGGAACAAAATTTGCTGTTCGAGGAATTACGCAAACATTAGCACGTGATTTAGCAGACTCAGGCATCACTGTTAACGCCTACGCACCAGGTATTGTGAAAACACCAATGATGTACGACATCGCTCATGAAGTGGGTAAAAATGCAGGAAAAGATGACGAGTGGGGTATGCAGACATTTGCAAAAGATATTACTCTAAAACGTCTATCTGAACCAGAAGATGTGGCTGCTGCTGTCAGCTTCCTTGCAGGACCAGATTCAAACTACATTACAGGACAAACCATTATCGTTGATGGTGGTATGCAATTCCATTAAGATACACAAAAAGAGGTTGGAAAATGATTCAACCTCTTTTATTAGTCTTCATTATTAGTTAGGAGGATACAATAGAAACTCTCTCAATAGGCAATATTAGCTTATCCCTAGTATTGAAAAGACTGGATAGCTTCTTTCAAGTCATCTTGTAAACTATTTCTCTGGTCAAGTTGGACATAGACTTCCAACAGACAGGACTTAAAGTTGGAAAATTTATAAAAATCTTCCCTTTCTTCTATCGGAAAGTCAACAGCTTTTATCCAAGAAGCTACTTGCTCTTGCTCCAACTTCCCTTGTAAAATAGGTTCATAGATCACTCTTGCTAAACGCCAATCCTCATCATCTGTAAAACGAATGGAAATTCTTTTAAATAGTTGGCCAAGTATCTCAAATACTTCATGAATTCTGTTTTTAGGAAAGTCTGGATGACAAACCACCTCTGTCAGTAAATCGGCTCCATGTGCAAAAGCATGAACCCAACCATACTGACTTGAAAAACCTGTTGTATCCTTTTCTTTTGAAAGATAATACAAACCTTGATTTAAAAGGACATTACGAATTCCTGCATTTAATACCTGATAAAAAATCGATTGCTGGTTGGCATCAGCAGACAAGAGATTTGCATAAATAAGCGCCCTAAAAGAACGTTCAAGTGTTGACAAGCCTACCTTATCAATCTCCTTATCTAACCCTCCATCAGATGAAATCCCTTCAGCAATGAAATAAAATTGTTCCTGTGTAAATAGCTCTTCCTGAATCCCTCTAGCAAAGCTTGTAAAAACAAGATCATCGCGAATTTCTGGAGAAGAATCTCCCAAATGATCAAGCAACCATTGGATTTCTTCCTGGTTATAACTTGGTTTTTCTCCTGTTATTTTTCTAAGTAACTCTTGATACATGGTCAATACCTCTACATTTCTAGCAACTGTTCAAAAAGCCAACCCAAGATAACTTTCTATCTTATTCTTTTTGAGATAGAGTTTTTCCTGCAGCAATTGCATCGGCCTCTGTCATCTCGACAACATTAGATTTAATAGTTTTTGAAGGCATTCTATCCTTACTATACCAATAAACTTTCGCATTCCCATGGTTTGCAACATAGACAATTCTATCTTGCTGTTGGGCTTTAGTATCAGCTTCATGAGCAATTCTTTTCTCTTCTTCTTTTTGAGAAATTAAAGACTCAACTGCATCTATCCTACCAAGTAATTCTGCCTTTTTATCATTATTTTCAATCTGATTAACTGTTTCTTTAGCAGACTTCGCTTGACTTGCATCTTGACTTTCTTCCAATTGTTTGACTAAGGTTTCACCTTTTTCTTGCAACTCATTTGCAGCTTTTTCTTTGGCAATTCTCTCTTCTTCTGCTTTTTCTTTAGCTTTTTTCTCTTCTTCAACTCGTTTTGCTTCTTCTGTACTAGATGAAGCATCGGTTGTTGACTCTACTTTAGCAGTGGATGCCGCAGTTTGCTTAGTTTCTGATTGAGAAGATGAAATTTTCTTTGTAACTGTCGGAGTTTGAAGAGAAACTACAACAAAACTAACAACAAAAAGTCCTATCATTAAATTTCTTTTTCGAATATCTGGTACTTTCTTTACAAAATACCAAATACCAACTCCGCTCAAAACAAGATAGAGAGTTGGAAGAGCAATCAATAAAATGATTCCCAACAAGACTAGGCCTATTTTGATAAAACGTATTCTTTGTGAATCCTGCTCCAGCCATTTTTTAATTCTGTTCATATCGTTATCCTAAATTCCCCTACTCTCCCAACTGGGCACTATAGGCGATAATCTGGTCAACCGTGTCTGACAAGAATTGGATGGTATCACGGAGTGGTTTGTCTGTTGAAATATCAGCACCGATAATCATGGCTGACTCAAGCGGTGTCTTGCTACCACCTGATTTGAGGAGATTGAGCCAGTCTTCAGCTCCAGTTTCTGAATGTTTCAGATGAAGGTAACCTGCAGTCGAGATAACAAGACCAGCAGAGTAAGTGTAGCTATACAAGCCCATGTAGTAGTGAGCTTGGCGCATCCAAGTCAAAGCTGCATCATCGTCGATTTCAATCGCATCTCCCCAGAAATCCGTCAAGACTTCCTTCATAATACTGTTGAGTTTGCTTGCTCCAAAGGTCTCCCCTTCTTCAATCAATGTATACACCTTACGCTGAAAGGCTGCTTCCAAGAGGTGAGTAATGAAATTATGGAAGTAGGTGTCTGTCAAGCGGTGAGCAAGAGCGAAGCGTTTTTGACGAGGGTCGTCAGATTGGTGCTCCAAGTAGTCACTGAGAAGCAATTCATTGAAAGTTGACGGTGCTTCAACATAGTAGGTCGACATGTGGGCGTTGAAATAGCTTTGGTGATTGTCTGAAAAGATGAATTGACCAGAATGCCCGATTTCATGAATCAAGGTATAGACATCGCTCAAACGACCTGTCCAGCTCATGAGGACATAAGGGTGCACGCGATATGGATCCGCCGCATAGCCACCAGAATCCTTGCCACTATTGGCAGCAAAGTCCACCCAGCGCTCTTCTTGATAGCGAGCAACTTCCTGACAATATTCTTGCCCCAAAGGTTCTACTGACTTCATGACCAAATCATAGGCGTCGTCAATAGTCACTTCAGGATTCAGGGCGCTGTCCAAATCTAATTTCCAGTCTGCAAAAGTCATCTTTTCAAGACCATTTACCTTGGCAACATGCTTGAGGTATCTCTGGGCAACGGGCGCAAAATCCTTCATGATGAGGTCAATCTGGCGGTCAAACATTCCACGGTCCACTTCTTGATCAGCCAGAAGATAATCAAAGACTGAGTCGTAGCCCTTCATATCTGCCAAGATTTTTTCAGACTTGACTTGGGCTAGATAGGCTGCTGCAGCCGTATTTTGGTGCTTACGAAGTCCTTCTGAGAAGGAACGGAAGGATTTCTCACGAACCTCAGCATCCTCATGGTTTTGGTAGAAATTTTCATAAGTCACAAAGCTGTTTTTGTAGGTCTTACCATGGGCTTCAAAATCAGCCATTTCGAAATCCCCAGCTCGCATCTTAGTGTAAATATCCTGCGGACTGTAGAAAATTTCACCAAGATTGGTCAAGGCTTTTTCCACATCAGCCCCTAGATAGTGGGCTTTTTTGATTTTGGCCTGACGAATGGCTGCCGTTAAATGTGGCAACTCACCCAATCGGTCCAAGACTTCCTCGTCTGCTGCCACCAAGGCATCGTCAAAGAAGGTCAAGGCTACACTGGCATCTGTTTCAAATTCCATACCAGCTTGGGCAATGTTAGCAAATTCGTCATTGCTATAGTCTGTCGTCTGAGGCATAAAGCCATAGTTGCCAATATGGCTCATCTGAATGTAGATTTGTTCCAATTCCGCAAAGGCCTTTTCAAAATCCTCAAAAGTGTGAAGATTGCCCTTGTAGTCACGGCTAAACTGGTTGATGTCTTCGCGAGCTTTCTCAATTGCACGCAAGAAATCCTCACGGTCTTGGTATAGGGCTGTTAAATCCCAAAGTTCCTTCTCTGGAAATTCTGAACGGTGTTTTTGTTCCATTTTCTTCCTCTTATTTCTCTAATTCTAATAAAACACTAAGGGCTGATAAGGCGTAAAGTGGTGCTGTTTCCGCTCGCAAAATGCGAGGACCAAGTCCTGCTAAGACTGATCCCTTAGCTTCGAAACTCTCAATTTCTGCAGGTGACAGACCACCTTCTGGACCAAAGATAAAGAGCAGTTTAGCTCCTGTTTCAAGACCAGTGACCGCTTGTAAGAGCGCAGCGGCTTCTCCTTCTTTGGCCGACTCTTCATAGGCTACTATGATAGAGTCAAATTGGTCAAGTTGGGCTAGAAAGTCTGCTTTTTTCTCAAAAAGCTTGATACTTGGAACAACATTACGCTTGCTTTGTTCTGCTGCTCCAAGGGCGATTTTTTCTAGTTTTTCAACCTTTTTACCCAATTTCTTGCCATCCCACTTAGCAACGGACCAATCGGCAGGGAAGGCCCAGATTTGACTGGCACCCAGTTCGGTTACTTTTTGAGTGATAAACTCCAGCTTGTCTCCCTTGGGAAAGCCAGATGCGATGGTCACCTGGATTGGTAATTCCACGTTGTCAGCTAACTTTTCAACCAACTCAAACTGACGATTTTCAACATCCAAGACGCGCGCCAAGCGCTTAATTCCATCATCAAAGACCAAAGTAACCTCGTCATCTTCTTTCAAGCGCATAACCTGAAACATATGCTTGCTGGTTTCCTTGTCCTCGATAATGACAGGAGAAATAGCACTGCCTTTGACAAAATACTGTTGCATGCTAGCCTCCAATCACACCTGAAATATCCTTAGTTTTTTTGAAAACACAGGCATTCCATTCCCCTTGAATCATGTGGGTTTCAAGGAAAAATCCAGCTGACTCAGCCGACTGGAGTACCATATCCCACTTGTCCTTGATAATCCCACTCATGATGAGGTAGCCTTCGTCCTTAACCAAACGATAGGCATCGTCTGTCAGATGAATGAGGATATCCGCCAAGATATTAGCTACAATCACATCTGCCTCAATCTCAACTCCCTTAAGCAAATCTCCTGCTGCTACATGGATTTTTTCCATACCAGGGTTGAGTTCAATATTTTCCTGAGCCACACGAACCGCCACATCATCCAGGTCATAGGCGAAAATTTCCTTAGCACCAAGTAGCGAGCTAGCAATGGAGAGAACCCCTGAACCAGTCCCCACATCTAGCACTGTCTCGCCACCACGAAGAACCTGTTCCAAGGCAAAGAGGCTCATCTTAGTAGTTGGATGGGTCCCAGTACCAAAAGCCATCCCAGGATCTAGCTTGATAATCTTTTCCCCAGCAGTCGCCTCATAGTCTGTCCACGACGGCACGATGGTCAAATCATGAGTGATGCGAGCAGGTTCATAGTATTTCTTCCAGTTGTCTGCCCAGTCTTCCTCAGCCAAGGCAGTCGTCCCCATCTTGACTTCACCCAAATCCATAAAATCTGTCAATTCTGCTAAGCGAGCCTGTAAGTCCGCCTCAACCACTGCCACATCAATCGTATCAGGATAATAGGCGGTCACAACGATTTCTTCTTGTTGCTCGACCTCTGGGAAAATCTCGCCGAAGCGATCCACATTTCCCACATAGTCCATGCTGTCTTCAATCGCAACGCCTTGCGCTCCCAGCTCGATCAAGAGATTAGAAACCAACTCCTCTCCCTCACGCTTAACTGTAACTTTTAACTCTTGCCATGTTTCCATTTTATATTTTAAAATTACTCCTCTATTAGTTCAAAAATAGTTTTACCAATAATAACAATAACATTCTCTCTTATTTTCTTCTTTAGTTGTAACTCAATATCAATACTATCTATAAATTTATCTTCTACCTTCTTGTACATACTGCGTACTCTTAGTGGGTTGCCTGCATCAAAATCAGGGACATAGTTATAAATTATAATAGGAACAGTACTATCTACTGAACGTTCAGCAATTTGTTGCCACAGATATTTATCTGTTTTTCCTAAGGAAACTCCATAAAGAATTATAATATCTGAGTTTTTTATAATGTCACTATTTTTAATGTGCATATTTTCTCTAAAACTTTTTAAACTCAAAGTTTTTATAAGAGCTTCTTTCTCTTCTTCAGTAAAGTTTTTTGCAATTTGTGTTTCATCACTAACTCCTAAAACAGTACAAATATCTAGAGTCCCATGTACATGAATTGGAGCATTAATATAAAAGAAAAAATTATTATTTCTTAATTTATTAAGAAATTTTACTTTTGATAACTCGTATAGTTTATCAATAACATTTGTATAGTTAAGAGTCAATATATTTACAGTATCATGTTGCTGTGAATTATCGTTATATTTTTTATCAATAACAGATTGGTTAACTGCAGGAAGTTCATTTCTTAAATTATTTAAAGTCGTTTCAAAATCAATTTTATACTTTTTATAATCGATTTTATTCTGTTCTTGCTTTAAATAATTTCTTAAATCATCAATAACATCTGAAAAATCATTAATAAACTTATTTCTTTCGTCTTCACTATAAAAGGTTATGACATTATTTATTGTTAATTGACCTATTGAAAATTCAAAGTCTGACCAATTTTCATAATTATTTACTTTATCAGAGAATAGAGACTCATAAATTAAATTTGAATATCCCTCATTCTTCTTTTTATTTGTATAAATTTTATTTTGATATTCATAGAAATCCTTGTATTTTGTTTTTAAACCATATTGCAAATCTAAACCATTTCCAACAATATATGTAATATTCATATCTTTGCCCTCTTGTATTCCTAAGATCTAAAATAAGGATAAAGTATCCACTATTCAAATTCAATTTCTTCATTTAAACTATTAAAGAGGTCTACTTGAGCTTCTACTTGCAATCTATTAACTAGCCAACCGCGTAATTCAGCTTGCTGAATAAAATCTTCAATACGATTAACCCCATTTAATTCTTTTAATGTAACTACTACACCAAAACGTACTCCTTGCCCATCACCGCGTTTCAAACGTTCGATTGTTTTAATGCTCATTCCCCACTGAGGATTGGATGGATTTAAAATTGCTTTAGCTCTCTTTCGAGAAGTAAACGATTCTCCAATATGCTTGACATTATCCCATTTCCTAAATATATTTCTTGCAGCGTTTTCTCTCACATAGCCTGGGGTATCTTCGGCATGCTGGTTATCTTTATTTATCGATTCGATACCGTCTGACTTTAACCTACCAAAAGTAAGCTGCATCTCAGTATTTGTATAATCAACCCCTTGATTTCTTGAGCAGTTAGGGAAATAGCACATTGTTGCCTTAGCTACATATGGATAACTCTCACTAGAAATAGGTACTGGAAAATCATAATTATAGGTATCATAAGCCTTAGAGATATCTGAAACAATAAATTTAATTTCATCATCAGGTGTAGATAAAATATCATCCATTTTTATCGGAACAATACCATTTCCTATCAAAGATAAATCAGTGAATGTTTTCTTATCATTCCAGGGTATTGCTGCATCAATTAGCAAAGCTTTTGCTTCTTCTCTGCTAAGTCCCATAATATGAATGAGATAGGCTATTTTCCTTGCAATAAAAGGTGCCGCAAAACTTGTTCCAGCTACACGACCTAATCCTAGAGGTTCACAAACATTTATAAAGTCACCATTTCCTCCTCCATAATATGACACATCTGGTTTAACAAAGAATGATAAAACAATCCCCTCTCGTGAATATGACACCGATTGATTATTAAAATCAACAGAATTTACTATTATAGAATTAAGTGAATCAGCAGGAGCACCTATTCTTTTACGTTTCCCATTTATTACTGAAGCATTTGTTCCAGCTATGATAAAAATTACATCATTCTCAAATTGAATTTCGTCTAATAATGCTCCCTCTGCAGAAATAAAATTTTCTCTAATTTCATCATTGGACCCTAAAGAAAGATTCCAAACCTTAATATCAGAATTCTGAGAAACAATCTCTCTAATTTGTTTTATAATAGTAAATGAATTGAAGCCACTTTGTAGTGATACACCAAAATGTCTTACCCTAAAATGTCCGCAACCATCGTCTAAATTGGGATTCAAATTAGCCCCATCAACTAGAAGAGAAGTAACAGCTGTTCCATGTTTATAGTCCTGGCTATCTTTTCTAATGTCATTTGAAATCAAATCGTAGTACTCAACCCACTCATTAAAGTATACGCTCTTATCAAATAAGGTATCAATGACACCGATAACTGGTTCATTAACTGGAGATGGAAGATTTATTTTAAAATCAATATTATTTAAATAAAAATCATCCAGAGATAATTTAGAAAAATCTTCAACAATCATGGAGACAAGATAGGGAGCTTTTGATAATAACAATTCAATATTTTTTCCATCAAGTAATACAGTTGTATTATTCATGACATTTGTCTCTGAAATATCAATATTAAGTTTATTAAGTAACATGAGAATATCTGTACGAACATCATAAAATGTCACAATAGAATTTTGAACATCTGAATCTCTAGCATATTCAACGCCAAATTTCTCAATAAAGCAAGAATCCCTCAAATACTGTTGAAATTTAGATTTTGAAATACCGTATTCCGCAAACTTTATGGAGGCAAATATTGATGAGTTAGAGAACATCTCATATGTCATCTTTCCATCGAAATTTTCTTCAAAAACTTCGATAATCTTACTAAGAGTTATAATTGTCTTACTAAGTACATCGCCAGAGATATAATGAGTAATAATATGCTTTGTCTTTTCATCATTAAATTTTGCTCCTACAATGGTATCATTTGGAATTTGGTACCCTCCTCCTACATTGAGATACCCGTTAATACGATTACTTTTAGCAACAATTCGATTATAGTAAACACTGATCAAAATACCATCTATAATGTTATTTTTTTCCCAATATTTTTTCGTTTCCTCTAGTGCAGAATGAAGATACTTCAAATGTTCCAATGTAATTATTGCTTTTTTGGGTATAGTTATTGGTCCCATACCATTATTTCTTGATTTTTGTGTAAAACTTTTTCCACGTAATGTCAATAATGTATTCATATTAACCCTCGCTTAATTCCCGTGATACGCTGCTTTTAGAAACACCTGTTAAAATCTCAATTTCTCGAACTGTAAAGCCTAATTTTGATAATTTAGAAATAGATAAATTTTTTCCATTATGAAAACTTCTTAATAGACGTTTTTGATAATCGTGTGGATCTTTTGGATCACTAAATGCCAATGATGTCCGTATCATATTTCTTAAATCACCTGGATTTGGAATTGTATTAGAACTATATATAATTTTTTTAAATAATTTCAAATCTCTTGCTACATTTTTAAATTGTTTCAATAAATCTTTTAAAATAACTATTGCAACCTCTACCTTATCATCATCCGAATAACGATCAAAATCTATAATAGCATCAAACCGCCTTGTAACTGCTTTATCTAGATTATCAAATAAATTTGTAGTTGCAATCAATATGATTTCAGGTGATAGTCTATCTATCTCTTTTAGAAAGGCAGAGGTTACTCGTCCCATTTCTCTTAAATCATTTTGATTCACCCTATCTAATACTATAGAGTCAATTTCATCAAATAGTATAATATAATTTTGTTTGAAAGGGAGGTTATTGATTTCATTAAAAAGGACTGCTAAATTTTTGACTGTTTGGCCCAACTTACTATCGACTAAATAACTAAAATCCACGACTAGTAATTCTTTACCAATAAGTCTAGCAACCTGCTTCACACTTTCAGTTTTTCCAGTACCTGGCGATCCCACAAATAAAAATTTATTTATTCCGATATGATGATTTACCGCATTTATTATCCCTTTCAAATCATTCATGATTGAAAGAGGCAGTGGGAGAGGACCAACATCTAGCTTACATGGAACCAAATACTGACTACTGTTTTCTACTTGTGGTAATAATCTATCACTTTGAGACATTAAACCCATAATATATTGTGCCAATTGTGCATCGCCTTGTTTATCAAAACTTCTAGCGATTGCTGTACATTGATTTCTAAATTCTATCTCCTTACACTCATAGTGGTACTTTATTAAATCAAGAACATCAGATTTTTTCATGATTCAATCCTCCTTTTACAAAATCATACCACATTCCTGGGACAAAATCAATTTATTTGGGACAAAAAACACATCTTTCGAGATGTTTTTTTAGCCGATGGAAAAAAGAAGGAAAATCAAATAGAGAAATTGCCTCTCTACTTGGAAAAGCTCCTCAAACTATCCATACTGAAATCAAACGTGGGACAGTCCGACAATGTGTTGGAAAAGGGCGCTTTAAAGAGCTTTATTCTGCCGACTATGCTCAACAGTCTTATGAAAATAATCGCAAGCGCTCGGTCAAGAAATCAAGCTTGACCAGGGAACTAAAGGAAAAGATTCTCCACTACCATAACCAAAAGTTTTCTCCTGAAATGATGGTCAAGGCTAAGGGCGTTAACGTGGGAATTTCTACCATCTACTACTGGATCCATCATGGAAAATTAGGATTGTCAAAACAGGATCTGCTCTATCCTAGAAAAGGAAAAACTACTAAGAAACAAGCTAGCACCTACTTTAAACTTGCTGGTCAATCCATCGAACAGCGTCCTGAAGCTATCAATCTTCGCTTGGAGAATGGACATTATGAGATTGATACGGTTCTACTTACGAGAGTGAAAAACTACTGCTTGCTTGTCTTGACGGATCGAAAGAGTAGACATCAGATCATCCGATTGATTCCAAATAAAAGTGCTGAGGCGGTCAATCAGGCTCTAAAACTCATCTTAAAACAACACAAGATTCTATCCATTACGGCAGATAATGGTACAGAATTTAACCGCTTGTCTGATGTGTTTTCTAAGGAACACATCTATTATGCGCACCCCTATGCCTCTTGGGAAAGGGGAACTAATGAGAATCACAACAGACTCATTCGTAGATGGTTACCTAAAGGAACTAAGAAAACGACTCCTAAAGAAGTCGCCTTCATCGAAAATTGGATTAACAACTATCCTAAAAAATGCTTGAACTACAAGTCACCCAGAGAAGACTTCTTACTGGCTAACTTGAACTTGAAATTTGGCAAAATTTACTGAATTTACATATGATTGCCCAATTAAGTCTTTTAGTTGACTGATACATAAAAATTTAATTTCTTTTGATGAAAAAATTTTACTTAAACGACTTTCCATCACCTTTGATAAGTGTACATGCTTATTTTTTAATTTTTGTTTTACACCCATATAGTCTTTTGCATATATAAAATGAGTAGCTATCTTTTTTGTGTCTATGACAACAACCTTTGTCTTATCTTTTTGGCACAGTGTTTAGGGCGGGTCCAGTTTAGAAATTTAACTGAACCGTCCTTTCTAATCACTTACTTTTAAATAATCTTTTAATCTCTCTTGCAACTGAGGGACAACTTGACTAGAACTAAGAAATTCCTCAACATTCATGAGCTGATAGCCCTGTCCTTCATCACCAAAGGTGATATTGTCAAACTGTTCTTGACTTAGCTGACCAACCATAAAGACAGAGTGCCGACCTTCATAGAGCATACTTGGGTAAACCTTGCTCCAAAGCAGACAATCCTCAGTCAGATGAATTCCCAGTTCTTCATAAACTTCACGCGCCGCGCACTCAAAAGGACTTTCATTACCTTCGCGTCCACCACCGGGCAGTTCCCACATATTGGGCCAGGGAATGCTTGCCTTATCATCGCGTAAGATAGTCAAGAGCTTATCCCCACAAAACAAAGCAATCTTGCAACCTGTGAAATCAGAAATTTCTAGTTCCATATTAGACTCCTTCGGTTAATTCCTTTTCCAGCTCGGCTAACCAGTTTTGATAATAGATTTTCTCATCCCGTAACATTCGGCTACTATTCATTTTCTGTCTAGCAATCTTCATAGCCTTGTGAGTTTGAACTACATCTTTCTTTACCTTAAATTGATACCAAGCTTGAATGACCTGCATATCTGCTGTTTTTATAGATAAAAAGGATTTGACCCCTCGAATACTTGCATATTCTTCCGCTTTCTTATTATCTCCTTCCATCAGAGCAACTTGAAGAAGGTATAATTGAGAGCTAGTTTTAGACATTGGATTGTCTGTTTTCTCTAGCACAGACTGCAACTGTTGCTTTGCAAGCTCTATATTATCATCCAATATGAATACCAATCCCTGAAGAGTCTGAACACTTTCTGCAAAACTCCCTCTCACATCCTCATCAACAGACATGATAAAGTCTTTCAAGTCATATTCTTGAGGAGCTAGCAAGGTCTGGGCAGAATGCCTCAACATCAGGTAGGCGTATTTCGTATTTTCAGGGTGTTGTAGTAATTCCCAAATTTTTGCTCCATCGGTAATCCCAACTGGCAGAGCATTGAATAGAAGAAGAGATAAATTTAGACAAATCCAAGTGCCTGCAAAATACCAGTTTGTTGTCAAAAAACCAAAAAGTGTTGCCAATAATATCAAGCAAAGGTGAACTATCAAGCCTCCTGAAAGCATCAAGATGATTCTTTGATCACTTTCATTCTCTTTTAAACCAATATACTGAGCACCAACATTTTTTATAACTGCTGTTCGACTAAGATGAAGCCTTCCTGACTTTTTGGTTAAAAGAAAGTTCCCTAATCCAAAAGCCACCAGACAATAGCCTGTCAGATAACCACAAAATGCATGACCAAGCTCATGAAGAATAAAGATTACATACATGCTTAGAAGAGCGAATGCATAACCAAAAGTAAAGACTAAAACTGCGGAATACCCCAACTCTGCAAATGCGATTGTTCCACAAGCAAAAGCTAGCATCATCACAAGAACAGACACTGTCTGAATCAAATACGTCACAATTTTTTTCATAAACTCTCCCAATAATCCCTAGTATCTTGGATAAGGATAAAATTCTCCCTCTTCCAAGCCAACTTTTCCTTCTTCAAAGACTTCTTGGTTCCATTCCATGACAAATTCTTCTGCTTCTGGGTCTTCCAAAAAATCCATGAGCGCATCTAGTCCAACCTCGGCAGTATCTTTAAGGAAAAGCGCAAAATAAGCTAAAAATTCACGAGAAAATCCTTTTTTAGGCAAGTAAGGGATGACAGTCAAATAGTCTTCTGCATTGACTGTTGATTTAGCAGGATTGTAAAAAAGCACTGCTTCTTCAAAGAGGATATCTTCTGATGAAACCTCTCCATCTTCATCCACCATCTCCACACCTGTAGCATTTTGTGCCTCCAATAGAAAACTCACTTCAACCGCGTGGTTGCGCTTGTCCCAACTAATCTCAAAGTCAAAGGGAAAATTTTTCTCCAACTCTTCCTCTAAAACATCTAAAAATCCATATGTTGCCATTTTGTCCTCTTTCTATGCGACTCTTAAATCGCCCCGATTGCTCGGAAATATGCTAAAATAGATACTACCATCTTACCACATATACATCAGAAAATCCACGTTAGAAAGGACTGCTATGCCAGACAATCTCGCGCTTCGCATGCGCCCTAAAACCATCGACCAGGTCATTGGTCAGGAACATCTGGTCGGGCCTGGAAAAATTATCCGCCGCATGGTGGAAGCCAACCGCCTGTCCTCCATGATTCTTTATGGACCTCCTGGAATCGGCAAGACCAGTATTGCATCTGCCATCGCAGGGACGACCAAGTATGCCTTTCGAACTTTCAATGCGACAGTAGATAGTAAAAAAAGACTCCAAGAAATAGCTGAAGAGGCGAAATTCTCTGGTGGTCTCGTCCTATTACTAGACGAGATTCATAGACTAGATAAAACCAAGCAAGATTTCCTCTTGCCTCTTTTGGAAAGTGGACTAGTCATCATGATTGGGGCTACAACTGAAAATCCTTTCTTTTCTGTCACTCCTGCCATTCGTAGCCGTGTTCAAATTTTTGAGTTGGAACCTCTGTCTAACCAAGACGTCAAAGAGGCTCTTCAGATAGCTCTAAATACCCCTGAGCGTGGTTTTGATTTTCCAGTAGAACTAGATGAGGAGGCGCTGGATTTCATCGCAACCTCTACAAACGGAGACCTGCGCTCTGCCTTCAACTCACTGGATTTGGCAGCTCTCTCTACCCCTGAGAATGATAAGGGCATCCGCCACATCACCCTCGACATCATGGAAAATAGCCTGCAGCAGAGCTACATCACTATGGATAAGGATGGAGATGGCCACTATGATGTTCTCTCAGCCCTGCAAAAGTCTATCCGTGGCTCAGATGTGGATGCCAGTCTCCACTATGCTGCCCGCTTGATTGAGGCTGGTGATTTGCCAAGTCTCGCTCGTCGCTTGACTGTTATCGCTTATGAAGATATCGGTTTGGCCAATCCTGAAGCCCAGATTCACACCGTGACTGCTCTTGATGCTGCCCAGAAGATTGGGTTCCCAGAAGCCCGTATTCTCATTGCCAATGTCGTGATTGATTTGGCCCTTTCTCCGAAATCCAACTCAGCTTATGTGGCTATGGATAAGGCACTTGCTGACCTCAAAACATCAGGGCACTTGCCTATTCCGCGACACCTGCGTGATGGGCACTACAGTGGAAGCAAGGAACTGGGGAATGCCCAAGACTATCTCTATCCACACAACTACCCTGGAAATTGGGTCAAGCAAGACTATCTACCAGAAAAAATTCGTAATCATCACTATTTCCAAGCAGAAGATACTGGTAAATATGAACGGGCTTTGGCTCAAAGAAAGGAAGCTATCGACCGTTTGCGAAAAATCTGAAATCCTTTTCAAAAAATTGCACTTTCCTCTTGATTTTTTTTGAAAAAGTGGTATTATATAAACATAGAAACGCTGTGGTGTACGACTTCACACTTAAGTGTTGACCGACTATTTTTTGTATTATTAGGGAAACAAAAGTCTTCTAACAGCATGTAGGCCGTCTCACACGGAAACAGCTTCAGTTAGAGCGAGTTGCCCACCTGCTTAATTGCGCGGGTTCAATACAAACCGTGAAGTTTCGGCACCAATACAGCTTTTTTCTTTGCCTCCTTAGCTCAGCTGGCAGAGCAGCGGACTCTTAATCCGTGGGTCACAGGTTCGATCCCTGTAGGGGGCATCTACATACAACAGGAAAAGCCTTGTAAATCAAGGCTTTTTTTGCTTGTCTATAACTGATTTACCCCATCATTTGTCCCACATTTTAAATCTATCTTTTCTTTTTGAATCAAATTACATCTTTACAAATAGTGTAAAGCCAGTTACTTTTGCTTTGATTCCATACAATATTTTCATGTAGAGAAGACAAATTTTATCTTCTCTTTTTATTTTCAAAATAATAAAAACTGATTTTCTTTTCATAAATCAGACTGAAACTTCCAAATTTTCCATTTTGTTTATTGACATTTCCTCTAAAAAGGTGTATAATATTTTTATTATCAAACTATACTATATAGGGGATATTGAAATGAAATTTTCTAATCGTTTATCGCTATTCCTTGCAGGAGTTATTTTTGTCCTTTTAGCACTCTTTCTATTTACAGACCCAGTAGCTAATCTTGTTGCTTACAGCTGGTGGATTGCATTTGGTTTACTGGTTGCTTCTATAGCAGCTATTTTAGGCTATTTCTCTGTACCAAAAGTGCTTCGCTCACCAGCTCATCTTTTCCAAGGGATTGTTAATCTTCTCTTAGCTCTTTACCTCGTTGCCTATGGCTTTGTGACGCTGCCAGTTGTCATTCCAACTATTTTAGGAATTTGGTTAATTGTAGAAGCCATTATAGCTTTCTTTAAAGGCAATCGTCTGGGATTGATTTTCCCTATTATTGGCAACCATATCATGTGGATAGCGTTGCTTGCATTTTTACTAGGTCTAGTGATTTTGTTCAATCCAGTAGCTACAAGTGTCTTTGTCGTTTATGTCGTTGCCTTTGCATTTTTAATTGTTGGTTTCACCTATATCCTTGATGCCTTTCGTAAATAATCTAGCTGCCATTTTGGGCATATTAAAATAGCTGGGAAGTTACATTCTCAGCTTTTTCTGTTGCCTCCTTAGCTCAGTTGGTAGAGCAGTAGACTCTTAAGCTATGGGGCGCAGGTTCGAGCCCTGCAGGGGGCACATCTAAATCAACAGAAATAAGCCTTGAAACCAAGGCTTTTTTTAACGTCTAATAGCTTTTTGTAGAAAAGTATTTAAAAATAAAAGAGAAGAGAATCTCTCACTCTCTTCTCAGTATATCTTATTAAATTTAGTTTTTCTTAATCTACCTGATTTTCCTTTGCAACGACAAATTCTTTAACCAGTCGATAGATAACAGCAAATATCGGTGTAAAGAATATCATCCCAAGTAAGCCAAAGAGATTGCCTCCAATACTAGCAGCCGCAAGCGTGAAAATAGCTGGCAAACCAATAGACTGACCTATAACTCTAGGATAAATAAGGTTTCCTTCAATCAGCTGTATAACTTGATATAGAAGAAGAGAAAGTAAGGCTTGAGTAGGACTCACTGTGAAGATAAAAATCGCTCCCACAACACAAGCAATCATAGGCCCTACATAAGGAATGAACGATAGCACTCCTGCAAAGATACCTGTCATTACTCCATAGGGTATCCCAAACACGCTGTAACCAACCGCTATCATAACTCCTATGATAACTGCTTCAATCAGCTGACTCATCAAAAATTGGTCATAAGTCTCTAGTGCTACTTGTCCAATGTAAGTCAACTTTATCACCACCTTCTCTGGAAGAAAAACTTTTAGAAGTCGACTCGTCATCGCTGCCAAATGTTCCTTACTGGATAAAAATGAAAAGGTGAAGACTATAATCAAAAAGGCATTCATCAAACTTGAAAAAATATTGCCGATATTACTAGTCAGACCTGATAAAAAACCTATCAAAGCTTGGCTAATAGAACTAGATTGTCCCTGTATGCCTGATACGATAGTTGACAACATGTCTTTGGTTACAAATTCCGAGCTGCCTAGCAATTTCCCAAGTTGAGTCAGGACTGTTGAAAGGACTGTTCCCAGCTGACTAATAGTCTGGGCTAGGGTTGGCAGCACCAAAACCAAAAGAGCAATCACGATTAAGATAAGAGCTAGGAAAACAAGTACCATGGCAATCGGACGACGCAACTCTGCCTTTACCTTCAATTTAACTAAGTACTGTTCAATTTTTTTCATAGGAACATTAAGCACAAAAGCAATAACAGCACCATAAATCAAGGTTGATATTACATCAAAGAGAGAGATTGCTCCTGATATAAAGCTCGATGCATTCAGAATTACAAGAGCAACCAGCCCTATAAAAAGGATTAACGGAGTATATTTTTTAACTAAGTTCATAAATTCTCCTTAATAAACATGTTTAGATACGACTATACTATTTGGTTTTTCAAACTCTCGATTAAGGTAGGCTTGGTAAGTTCCTGGAGCGATAAATCCTTTGGGTGAGAGGATATCGGTGCCAGCCTGACCGACTATGGTATCAGCCAAGAGCACACAGTTTGTAGATAAGACAAAGTAGGATTTAAACTTAGATTTGATAAATTTATAAAGTTCCCCATCTGTCTCATGTCTGATTTTATAAGCGTAGGTGTAGTCTTCCTTACCATCACCTGTCATGATTTTATCTGCACTTGGCTCCCATGGAATCGTCAGTTGTTTCAATTCAGCCAACTTTTTCTGAACTGCTTTTTCCATTTCAGGCGTCAAATCTATCCCATAACCAAAAAGCGTTTTTTGACTCTCACGTTTACATAGGTCAATGTACTTGTCACGATCACAGAAATATAAGACACCATCTCCTACCATACCAAATAAGGTCTCAGATGACGGATCATAGTTGCCATAAGAAATAACACGGCCTTGATAGCAGATATCCACATGACCAATAGCTGAAAACAGGGAGGTCTCAGCTGTATGAACAAAAATTTCTAGCTCTGCTGTCTTACCAGACTTCACTATTCCAAGATGGATATCTTCTTCCTCATCAGCATTTTCCAGCATAAATTTGTTAACTTTTGCTAAAGTTCTTGCAGGGATGAGAGCGGCTAGGACAATAGGTAAGCTAATTCTAATACGACGTTTGAGATGGTTTTTCCCAATTTCCCCCTCAAACAAGAAACCATCACGGATATTGGACACACCATAAAGGAAAAAATAAGCCCCTAATACAAAGAGTTGAAAGACAGAATTTCCTGTAGAGGACAAAAGACTAGTCCCACCAAGAAAAACTAGTACGAGTCCATCTAGTAAGAGACGAAAACGAGGTCGAATTTTGTTTTTGCGGTAGAGAACATAGGTGACAAGGTTAATACTAGCATGAAAAATCTGATAAACTCCAATCACAAGAGCCAAAATATAAATCGGCACATCCGTCGCAAGATTGGAGCCAAGCAAATATCCCAGCACTAACAATTTAACCAGTGCAACTCCCAAGGTGTCCGTTGACTGACTTTTTTTGAAAATACGTAATACTAAATCTAAGACCGTTGCTATCCAAGCTAAAAACAGAACCAGTCGAATAACCTTTACTGGCAACCAAGTCCCCGTGACCATCAAGATGAGACCTAGCAGAACAAACAAGAACCCCTGAGCAAGTAATTTCTTACCTGTCAGACCTAAAGATAGAATTTTCGCCATATAAAAACCTTTCAACAATAAAAATTAAACACTCCGATTAAACTGACTAGTAAATAGCCAACACTACAAACAGCCTGTGCCAGCAACATATGGTGACTAGAAATGACTGTAATAATGTCACCATCTTGTCTTATGCACTTCTAAAATTTGTTATATTGATTAGAAACCAGAGCTTATAAAAACTAGCTAAACTCGAGAGATAGACACAATTGCGACGAAAAAATGTATAACCAATTCAACTTGTTAAGGTAAGAAAGCATTATTTCCAATCTATTAATTATTCATCTATTACCTATTATGACACAATATTCCCTATAGTTCAACTTTTTACTTGTTTTTATATTACACGGACTAAAAAGTTTTCAACAGTTGATTGCATTTGTTTTAATAAGTTTTAACCTTTCTTGGTTAGATAAAAAAAGAACCATACAGTTTAGAATCTGTATGGTTTTTGCCCCACTTTTGTCCCATTTTTAAATCATGACATTGAAAATACCTAAAATCACTTATATTTCAATATTTTTAATTGCTCTCAATATGAAAGTCCTTTCCAAATCCCTGTAGGGGGCATCTAAATACAACAGGAAAAAGCCTTGGAATCAAGGCTTTTTTGTGTAGTCTTAGCACTAAAAAACGATAGAAAAAACACCCCTTCTGAACTGCACCCCAAAAGTTAGACAGAAAAAACCTAACTTTTGTGGCGCAGTTCATTCGCGCCACATGAAGTTATTTAAGCATCTTCTTTTCTCTCATTACCATTTTATGTTATAATAAATTGTACTTCTAAAATAGAAAGGTCTTAAGATGACAACTCTTGTTAAACATAAACGTGTAAATTATTCAGAACTTTTTTATGATCTAGTTTTTGTTTTTGCGATTTCAAAAGTAACTGCTTTAATTCACCATCTTCATAACGGTATTTTGACTTGGAATTCTTTGCTTGATTTTTTCATGTCTNTCTTGCTTCTCATCGATTCCTGGATGATTCAAACCGATTATACCAATCGCTATGGAAAGAACTCTTTATTTAACATAGTAATCATGTTTATCAAAATGGGAATTTTACTCTTTATAGCCAATATGATTGGACCTGATTGGCAACAATATTTTCATTATCTCTGTTGGGCTATTGGTACATTAACCCTTACCTTATTTTTTCAATATTTGGTTGAATTTTTTAGAAAATCAACCGATGATGTTAATCGGGAAAGTATCAAAGGTTTTCTATGGATAACAGGTCTACGAAGTTTAGAAATCTATCTAGCAGCTCTTCTTCCTATTTACATTGGAGTCTATATCCTTTATGCTAGTATTCTGCTAACATTTATTACACCAATTACCTCGATTAGTAAAGATGATCATTACCAGGTAAATCTCCCCCATTTAATCGAGCGCATCTCCCTTCTTGTCATTATTACGTTTGGAGAGATGATTATGGAGCTAGCTAACTTCTTTACAATCGAGAATTTCTCGATTTATTCGGTTCTTTATTTCATTATTATGCTTTCTCTGTTCTTGTTTTATTTTGGTCAATTCGACCATGCTATTGATGAAAAATCTAATCAAAAGGGACTATTTCTAATTTACAGTCACTATCCTATTTTCATTGGACTTATGATGATGACCGTTTCGATGAGTTTTCTTCTGAATCCTGAAGCTAATCTTCTCTTTGCAACCAGCTTCTCTTATATCGGATTTGGCCTCTTTCAAGCTGCTGTCCTAGTAAATGGGCCCTATAACAAACNCTATCTTCGCTATTCGAAAAGTTACTACTGTGTCCAAGCGACACTCTATCTGGCTGCCTTGATTCTCTCTTTAATCTTTGCTTCTAATCCTATAATAGTAGTGAGTATAACAACCATTTTAGCTCTAGCTATAGCTATTCATTCTATTTATTTTTATATGACACAGACTAAAAACATTCCACACCTTACTGGGAGTTGTTTTAATGAGTTTATAAGATTAAAAAGCTTTGGGAACCAAGGCTTTTTTTCATTAATTTGTTTTTCCATTTTATCCTCCGATTTGAACTCGCACTGACATTTATTTATAACAACACTATATATCTAGTATGGCCCAATCATTAGGTATTATAGGTTTTCAAACCAAATGTGAGTTATTCGTTTTTGCCCCATTTTTAAATCCTGACATTGAAAATACCTAAAAGTATTTCCCTAAAATCAGCTATATTTCAACATTTTTGTTTATTTTCAATATGAAAAGTTCTTACAAATTCATGTAGGGGGCATCTACATACAACAGGAAAAGCCTTGGAATCAAGGTTTTTTTCGTATCTTCTACAAAAAAAGCAAGAGTTTTAGAGGACTATGACTCTAGATGTACATTTTACTTAAATGACTGAAGGTCTTTTCTTAATAAAAACACCCCAAAAATTAGATTTTTTCTGTCTAACTTTTGAGGTACAGTTCAAAACGCGAAATAGCATTTTTTATTTTAGGTTACTAATCTAATCGAATAAACATCATGGCATTTAACAAAGATATGAGTGAGACCGTGTTTATATTATTTGAATAGATGAGTCTCTTATTTTCAATCGGAGGAATAATAAAATTAGAAATGATGATATCATAAGGCGATTCTTCTAAAGATTCCTTTGATAATTCTAATTCAGTCCAAACTTCAAGTTCAAAATTGTTGCTACAATAATAAGAAAGTGTCTCTGCAACGGATTTTGCATGATACTGATCAAAATTGCTCATGACTAAAACCTTTAATTTAGGTTGATTTTGTAAAAGATTTAGAACTAAGTGTTTGCTATGGGTGATAAAAGTATAGGATAAATGATTGACTTTCATCGAATTGCAATCCATATCCAAACCCTCTAGATAATGTTCAATTCCTTCCTTCACCTCTGAAACAAATCGAGGAAAAATATTTTGAAAGTTCTTGATTGTATTGCCTTTTTGATCAAACAGGATAAACTCTGTAGATAATTCCTGACGATGCAGATGTGCCGTATTATGTAGATGCCAGATAAGATTGTCCTTATTGTCTATTTGAAGATTATACTCTCTTGATACCTGATCAACTAACTCTCCCAATAATCGATATGATTTTTTTACATAACTATCTGTTTTGGCATAGCTCAGAAATACTTCTTCATCTATGAAAAACATTTTTTGAAAATAGGATACAAACAGTTGACCCATCACTTCTTTATTCAGAGAGATGTGATACTCAGAATCAAAGCTCGCTACAATGTCTTCGATTCCTTCTGCCTGCATGAAAGATTCTAACAATTCATTGTTAAAAGAATTTTTCTCAACTTCCAAGAAATGACTAAACTTTATTCGATATAAATTCGTAACGAGGAGCAACTTTAGCATTCTTTGAGTTGCGAAATTGACAGGAAATGCTGTTTCTTTATAGACCAGTGCTAACAGCTTACACAAAGGTTCTACTGAAAAATCTTCAAAAGGCCATTCAAGGAAATAATATTTTTCTGAAAAATACTGAGCAAAAAAGTAACGGATATCAATCTCATTTCCTGTGATTCGAACTGGATTAAGGCTGATTTCAAAACGATATTGTTTCTTAATAATTTTATTAATATGACTGATGATACGGTAAAGAGAGGAAGAACTGATATAAAATTCTTTACAAATACTCTCAGCTTGACACCCTTCATTAAAGAAGATAAATTCTAAAATCGAAAAATGAGTTGAATGCTTAAAGAAATGATGGTAAACCATTTCAATATCACTATCATCGGTATTAATAATGCGTATACCATTAGTAGAAGAATGAAAAATCAAGTCAGGAAAAGCAGATTTAACATGGGATAGATCATCTTTGACTGCACGTTCTGTACAATTTAATAACTCTGCTAGTTCAGAACGATGAAACCAACGTTTATGTTCAAATAATAATTCTAATAATTCTAATTGCCTATGACTTTTTTTAGATAATAAATCTCTCATGAATGTCTTTCTCTCTTTATAAATTATCGGATTTCACCTCTTGCAATTATACCACAAAGAATAGGTATAGCATGCTATAACGACTTTTACTAAGATCCTTTATTTCGTATAATAACACTACGGAGGCAATATATAAATAATTTTCTTATTTTACCGTCTATTGAGGACATGAATACAGAATCAAATCCAAGTCGAAAGATTATATTTTTAATTTTAAAAATTATATAATAGCAACAATCAAAGAATTTGATTTTTTGATATTAAAATAAAAAAGGAGGGTAAGCAATGTTGTGATCTATCATTGCTGGAGGTCTTATTGGACTTGTAGCAGGTAGAATCACTAAAAAAGGTAGTTCTATGGGAATCGTCGCAAATGTATTCGCTGGTTTAGTCGGGTCATCTGTAGGACAATCCCTTTTAGGTAGTTGGGCCCATCCATCGCTGGAATGGCTTTGATCCCATCTATTGCAGGAGCAGCAATTGTTGTTACTGTAATATCATTCTTTACAGGTAAAAAATAATTACTTGTAGAATAAACTATTTTTAAATAGATTAGACGGTTAAAAATAGTTTAATGTTAAATCGAAAGGATTGTATATGTCAAAAACAAAGAAAATATTTTTAATTATTTTCTGTATTTTAATCTTGACAATTTTCCTTCCTGTTTTGATAGATTATCATCAAGTTAGTGATCTAGGCATTCAGCTATTTAGCTGGAGACAGAATCATTTCGTTGAATTCTATCTCTCTAGATATATATTCTGGGGGATAGTGGCTCTATCAACTTTAGTTTTGTTATCGATGTTAGTTGTGTTGTTTTATCCTAAACGTTATTTGGAAATTCAACTTGAAACTAAAAACGATACATTAAAATTAAAGAATTCTGCAATCGAAGGTTTTGTTAGAAGTTTGGTAAGTGATCATGGATTGATCAAGAACCCAACTGTTCATGTAAATTTACGAAAAAATAAATGTTTCGTTCATGTAGAAGGTAAAATTCTTCCTTCGGACAACATCGCTGACAGATGCCAACTAATTCAAAATGAAATAACTAATGGATTGAAGCAGTTTTTTGGTATTGAACGTCAGGTTAAACTAGAAGTTCTAGTAAAAGACTACCAGCCTAAACCAAAACCTCAAAACAAAAAGACTGTTAGTCGTGTGAAGTAAGGAAGTAAAAAATGGAATGGCTTAAACAATATCGATATCCAATAATCGCAGGTCTCATAGGCGTATTTCTCGCTTGTTTGATTATCTCCTTTGGCTTCTTCAAAACAATATTTGTATTGATTTTAGGAGCACTGGGAGTTGCAGCTGGATTATATATCGAAAAAAACTATATAGATAAATAAAAATTACTAATTTAATTAAAGGAGTTTCATATGTCAAACGAAAAAAACATTAACACTAACGTAGAAAAGAAAGATGCTACTGCTGTAGCTCACGAAATCAAAGGGGAACTTACTTACGAAGATAAAGTTATCCAAAAAATCATTGGTCTGTCACTAGAAAACGTTTCAGGTCTTTTGGGAATCGACGGTGGTTTCTTCTCAAATCTTAAAGAAAAAATCGTTAACAGCGATGACGTAACAAGTGGTGTTAACGTAGAAGTTGGTAAAACACAAGTTGCAGTTGACTTAAACATTATTGCTGAGTACCAAAAAAATGTTCCAGCTTTATATTCAGAAATCAGAGAAATCGTATCTTCAGAAGTTGCTAAAATGACTGACTTGGAAGTTGTTGAAATCAACGTAAACGTTGTCGACATCAAAACTAAAGAACAACATGAAGCAGACTCAGTAAGCCTTCAAGATCGCGTATCTGACGTTGCTGAATCAACAGGAGAATTCGCTTCAGAACAATTCGAAAAAGCTAAATCTGGTCTTGGATCTGGTTTCTCAACTGTTCAAGAAAAAGTTAGCGAAGGCGTAGAAGCTGTTAAAGGTGCAGCAAATGGTGTAGTATCTCACGAAAGAACTCGTGTAAACTAAGATAAAATAAATATAACAGGAGAAATTATCATGTCAGTAGAAGAAAAATTAAATCAAGCTAAAGGTTCTATTAAAGAAGGTGTTGGTAAAGCCATCGGTGATGAAAAAATGGAAAAAGAAGGAACAGCTGAAAAAGTTGTTTCTAAAGTAAAAGAAGTTGCTGAAGATGCCAAAGACGCTGTAGAAGGTGCTATCGAAGGTGTTAAAAACATGTTGAGTGGCGACAATAAATAAGGCTAAAAGTTACTTTATCTTTTAGTAACATTAGTCAAAAGAGTCTGAGTCAAGATGATTCTCAGAAAACAAAAAGCTAGAGATTTCCAATTGCGGAACTCTAGCTTTTTAATTTCGCCTCTTTCTCTTATTATATTTCAGCAGGTTGTTGACCATGAGTACGAATCCCATGTCAATTCTCACTTGGCGCTTACCTCTCAGATAACATCTCTTATAACCAAGCAAACCTTTATCTGCCCAAAGACAGATTTCATATCAATCTTACGTTTAGCGAAAATTTGTCTACCATTGGAAGATAAAAGTGCCTGATATTCTTTAGTTTTTAAACACTGGTAACGTTCATTCATATACAGTCTCTTTTGAGGGGCTGATTCAGGTTCATCATCGCAGTCAAGATTGATTTCAAGGATTTTTACTTTCTATCTCCCCTTTTTCATAATGTATTTTCGTACAGGTACTTCAACTATTTGAACGATTTCAAATCCTTCTTTTTGATAAAGGTGCTGGGCTGCTTGATTTGCCTCTAAGACATTTAGAGAAATACTACCTATGTCTCCATTTTCAAAGACCAAACTAACAAATTTCCTTAAAGCCTGCCTACCTAAGCCTTGTCCCTGTTTCTGGGGATTGATAAAAAAGCGTCCAATATGAAGATTGCTGTCTTCTTGCCTGATTTTCTGGATAACCCCCACAAACTCTTGTCCTTCAAAGATTGAAAAGATTCCTTCCAACTCTTGCAAGACTTGAAGGGTCAGTGGAAAAGGAATCTTTGGTCCCATCCATTGTTCCTGAAAATCTTTCCCCAGGGAGTTGGACCATTGGCATACGAGCTGAGCACTTTCTGTACTCACCTTTTCTTCAAAACGAATCGTCATCTTGACCTCACTATCTTATCTATATGTTCTCCATTATACTACTTCTTCCATTTTTTACGAATAGATAAGTATGATTGATTTTTATTTTTTTCTTGTCGGGAGCATTCTCGCTTCCTTTCTTGGTTTGGTTATTGACCGTTTTCCTGAGCAATCCATTATCCTACCAGCTAGCCACTGCGATGCCTGTCAGACTCGCTTGCATCCCTTAGATTTGATTCCGATTCTCTCGCAGGTCTTCAATCGCTTTCGCTGTCGCTACTGCAAGGCTCCTTATCCAGTCTGGTATGCCCTTCTTGAACTAGGTTTAGGTCTCCTTTTTCTGGTTTGCTCTTGGGGATTTCTTTCCTTGGGGCAAGTCATCCTAATCACTGCTGGTTTGACTCTGGGCATCTACGACTTCCGTCATCAGGAATATCCCTTACTAGTCTGGCTGACTTTTCACCTAATCCTCATGGCTTTCTCTGGCTGGAATCTAGTCATGGTCCTCTTCCTTGTCCTTGGAATTGTGGCTCATTTTATCGATATCCGCATGGGCGCAGGGGATTTTCTCTTTTTAGCTTCTTGTGCTATCGTCTTTAGCGCAACGGAGTTACTTATCTTGATTCAGTTTGCTTCTGCAACAGGGATCCTAGCCTTTCTCCTGCAAAAGAAAAAGGAAAGACTTCCTTTCGTGCCCTTCCTCTTACTCGCGGCTTGTGTAATTATTTTTGGTAAGCTACTGCTTGTTTGATAAAGTCCTGAAATGGCTCTCCTTGGTGGAGAGCTTTTACAATTTTCGAACCAACGATAACACCATCTGACACCGCATTGAAGCGTTCTACATCGGCTTGACTAGATACGCCAAAACCTGTCAAGACTGGGATATCAGCCACATGATGCAATTGTGCCAAGTGCTTGTCCAAGTCTGCACGATAATTGCCAGATTTCCCTGTCACCCCATTGATGGCAACTGCATAGACGAATCCTTCTGCCCCTTCAATCAACTCTTTCTGACGCTCAATCCCTGTGGTCAAGCTTACTAAAGGAATCAAAGCAATGTCTGTGTCTGCCAAAAAAGGCTCTACAAAGTTGGCATGCTCATGAGGCAGGTCTGGAATAATCAAGCCCTTAACCGCTGTATCTGCCAAACCTTTAACAAAATTCTCCACACCGTACTGAAAGAGGGGGTTGAAGTAGGTCATGATGACCAGCGGAACCTCTGTTTCAATGGTTTTCAAGGTTTCAACCAAAGCCTGGGTAGAAGTCCCGTGGGCTAAACTGCGCAAGCCAGCTTCTTCGATAACAGGTCCATCTGCAACAGGGTCTGAAAAGGGAATGCCCACTTCAATGGCAGAGACACCCAAATCTTCTAAAAAGTGTATTGTTTCTCCGAGTCCATCCAAACCTTTCTCATGGTCTCCAGCCATGATATAGGGAACGAAAATTCCTTTTCCAGCTGCTTTAATAGCGTTCAATTTTTCTGTTAGTGTCTTAGGCATGAGTTTCTCCCTTCTTTGCTGCATCTGCTTCCAAGCGGTCTTTGACTTGAACCACATCCTTGTCCCCACGACCTGATAGGCAGACAATCATAGACTTTTCTGGTCCAAGTTCTTTGGCCAATTTCACCGCAAAGGCGATAGCATGGCTAGATTCCAAGGCTGGGATAATTCCTTCCACACGAGACAAGAGTTGGAATCCTTCCAAGGCTTCTTCGTCCGTCACAGGAACATAGCTGGCACGTTTGATATCGTGGTAGTGAGAATGTTCTGGACCGATACCAGGATAGTCCAAACCTGCCGAGATAGAGAAGGCTTCAAGAATTTGACCATGGGCATCTTGGAGCACATCCATGAGGGAACCGTGAAGGACACCCGGACGACCCTTGGTCAAGGTAGCTGCGTGGTGCTCTGTGTCTACACCAAGTCCAGCTGCTTCAGCCCCATACATGGCTACTGACTCATCTTCTACAAAGGGATGGAAGAGACCGATGGCATTCGACCCACCACCAACACAGGCTACTAAAGCATCTGGTAGATCTTGGCCTGTCAAGTCACGATACTGTTGTTTAGCCTCTCGACCAATGACACTTTGGAAATCACGAACAATTTCTGGGAATGGATGAGGACCCAAGGCAGAACCAAGAATATAGTGGGTATCATCGATATTTGCCACCCATGAACGAAGGGCTGCATTAACCGCATCCTTGAGCACGCGCGAACCGTCTGTCACTGCCTCAACCTTAGCTCCCAAAAGCTCCATACGGAAGACATTGAGGGCTTGGCGTTTGACATCTTCCTCACCCATGTAGATCGTACATTCCATGTTAAAGAGGGCTGCAGCAGTTGCAGTTGCCACACCGTGCTGACCAGCACCTGTTTCAGCGATAATTTTCTTTTTACCCATGCGTTTAGCCAGAAGAACTTGTCCCAAGGCATTGTTAATCTTGTGGGCCCCTGTATGGTTAAGGTCTTCACGTTTAAGATAAATCTTGGCTCCGCCAATATGCTGGGTCAAGTTTTTTGCGTAGTAAAGAGGAGTTTCACGCCCCACGTACTGACGTAAGAGTTGGTTTAATTCCTCTTGGAAACTTGGGTCTGCCTGACTTTCACGGTAGGCCTTCTCCAACTCCAAAACTGCTGTCATCAATGTTTCTGGGACAAAACGTCCGCCGAATTTTCCGTAAAATCCATCTTTATTTGGTTCTTGATATGCCATTCTTTACCCTCTCTATAAATCTTCTAATCTTTTCATGATCTTTTTGTCCATCTGTCTCCACTCCGCTTGATACATCGACTGCATAGGGAGTAAAGTGTTGAATTGCTTTTACTACATTGTCTTCATTAAGCCCACCTGCGATAAAGAAGGGCTGAGTTAGTCCAATCGTATCCAGTTGAGCCCAGTCAAAGGTCTGGCCACTCCCTGCCACAGGGGCATCAAAGAGTAGATAGTCTGCCTGAGAATTGGGTACATGACCATCTCCACCCACCTGCACCGCCTGAATACTGGCACAAGGCAAATTCTCAAACAAATCATCTGCCACCTGACCGTGAACTTGAACCAAGTCCAAGCCAACGTTGTCAATGACTTCTAGCAGTTCTGCCCGACTTGGTGAAACAAATACACCAACCTTTTTGACATCTGCAGGAATAAGCTTTGCCAGCTCAGCAGCCTGATCCAAGGTCACCTGTCTTTTACTAGGTGCAAAGACAAAACCGATGTAGTCGGCTCCTGCTGAAACGGCTGTTCCCACCGCTTCCTTGGTCGATAGTCCACAAATCTTAACCTTTGTCAATCTGCAACTCCTTGATTCTCTGGGCTACATCTTCTGCCTGCATGAGAGCTGTTCCTACCAAAATTCCGTTAAAGTATGGTGCTACTCGTTCCGCATCCTGCCCTGTGAAAATAGCAGATTCAGAAATGTAATAGTGTCCTTCCTTAAAGTGCTGGGATAAGTCTACACTGGTCTGTAAGTCGACTTCAAAGGTGGTCAAGTTGCGGTTATTGACCCCGATAATCTGGGCACCAAGTCTGTGAGCCACTTCTAGTTCAGCTAGATTGTGAGTTTCCACCAAGACTTCCAGACCAAGCTCTGTCGCGTAGTCATAGAGTTCCTTGAGGCGTTCTTCTGACAAGGCAGCGACAATGAGTAAGATAACTGTCGCACCAGCATTGCGAGCACGGATGATTTGCTTTTCATCGATGATAAAGTCCTTGTTGAGCGTCGGAATCTCTACCTGACTGGAAATCTCCCGCAGATAATCCAAATGCCCTTTAAAGAAAACCTCATCTGTCAGAACAGAAATCATCACTGCTCCGTTTGCTTCATAAGTCTGGGCCTGTTGCACAATATCCACATCGAGATTGATATCTCCCAGACTTGGGCTAGCCTTCTTGACTTCAGCGATTACTTGCAAGCGGTCCTGATGATTCTTCAAAAATTCTGCCAAGCGATAGGTCTGGCGCAGGGGCTGGATTTCCTCCAGCTCCATCTGCTCTACCTCACGCGCCTTCTGCTCTAAGATACGTGTTAAAAATTCCTGACTCATTTTTGGTACTCCTGCAACAATCTGAGTTTTTCAAGGGCCTTGCCACTAGCAATGACTTGACGAGCTAAGGCAACTCCTTCCTTGATGCTATCAACCTTACCATTAGCATAGAAACCAAGACCAGCATTTAAGACTGTCGTTTCCAAGAATGGACTTGGTTCATTTTTAAGAACGCTAAGCAAAATTTCTGCATTTTCCTGAGCATTGCCTCCACGGATATCTTCGATAGCGTAGCGCTCCATCCCTAAATTTTCTGGAGTAAAGCTTGATAAGGTGATTTCGCCATTTTCAAGAAGTGCAATCTTGGTTGTTCCATTCAAACCAGCTTCATCCAACCCTTCTGGTCCCGCAACTACGATGGCACGTTTGCGCCCCATATTTTTCAAAACCTGAGCTGTACTTTCTAGTAGTTCTGGACGACTAATTCCAAGAAGCTGTGTTTCCAAAGCCATTGGATGAATCAGTGGACCAGTCAAGTTCATAATCGTTGGAATTCCCAATTCCAAACGAGCTGGCATGATGTATTTCATAGCTGGGTGCATATTTTTAGCAAAGAGAAAGACGATTCCAGTTTTATCAAAAACCTTACCTAGTTCAGCTGGTTTGAGGTCTAGGTTAATACCCAAGGCTTCGAGGACATCTGCAGAACCAGATTTAGAAGAAATCGAGCGGTTACCGTGTTTTGCCATATGAACACCACCACCAGCCAAGACAAAGGCTGCAGTTGTGGAAATATTAAAACTAAAAGACTTGTCCCCACCTGTACCACAGTTGTCCATGGCATCATGAATCTCAGTTGGAATATGTTGGGCATGCCCTCTCATGACTTGGGCAATGGCTGTGCGTTCTTCAGGTGTTTCCCCCTTCATCTTAAGAGCCAAAAGGAGAGAAGCAATCTGCGCTTCCGTTACACGCCCAGTTACGATACGCTCAATGACGTCCGTCATTTCCACACCTGATAAATTTTCAAATTTTGCTAATTTTTCAATAATCTCTTTCATCCTAGTTTCCTCACTTTACAACCTTCTCGATAAAATTCCGAATAGAAGACAAGCCATCTGGCGTTCCAATGCTCTCTGGATGGTACTGGAAACCATAAATCGGTAGGTTTTTGTGTTGAATCCCCATGATGGCTTGGTCATCAGTCGAACGAGCTGTCACTTCAAATTCTTCTGGCATTTCCTCAATCAAAATACTGTGATAACGCATGACCGCACGGCCATCCTCGATACCTTGATACAAAACAGATGGTGCTTCAAAGCTGATATTGCTCTGTTTCCCATGCATGACTTTTGGAGCCAAACCTAACTTACCACCAAAGACTTCTGCGATGGCTTGGTGGCCCAAACAAATCCCAAGAATCGGCTTCTTGCCAGCAAAATCACGAATCATGTCTTCCATCTTTCCAGCATCAACTGGCCAACCAGGACCAGGAGAAAAGACCAAACCATCTGCTTTTTCAGCTTCTTCATACAGCTTGGGATCATCATTTCTCAAGACCTGCACTTCTGCAAAATTCCCAATGTATTGGGCCAAGTTATAGGTAAAAGAATCATAGTTGTCAATCAATAAAATCATGGTCTTAGTTCTCCAATTCTAGTCATAGATTTAGCTTTGTTAATGGTTTCTTGGTATTCGTTTTGGGCGATGGAGTCGTAGACAATCCCTGCCCCAGCCTGCACATAGGCTGTTTGATTTTTGAGAATCATAGTTCGGATGGCAATAGCAAAATCCATATCACCCGTCGCAGACAAGTAGCCAATTGCTCCTGCGTATACGCCACGTTTTTCTGTTTCCAGTTCATAGATGCGTCTCATCGCTCGAATCTTTGGTGCTCCTGAAACTGTTCCAGCAGGAAGTGTTGCTTTCAAGGCATCCATGGCAGTGAGTTCTGGAAGCAAACGCCCCTTGACCACACTGGTCAAATGCATAACATAACGGAAGAGCTCCACTTCCATATACTTGGTGACTTGGACACTGGCAGTTTCAGAGATGCGACCAATATCATTACGACCCAAGTCTACTAACATTCGATGCTCTGCCGTTTCCTTCTCATCCGAAAGCAGGTCTGTCGCCAAAGCCTTGTCTTCTTCATCCGTAGCTCCTCTTGGTCGCGTACCTGCAATAGGATTAGTTGTCACGATGCCATTTTTGACAGAAACCAAACTTTCTGGACTGGCACCGATGATTTGATAATCCCCAAAATCATAGAAATAAAGGTAATTAGAAGGATTGGTCACGCGGAGATTTCTGTAGAAGTCAAATGGATTTCCAGTCACTTCTGCTGAGAAGCGCTGACTGAGCACGCATTGGAACATATCTCCATTACGAATCAAGTCACGAGCTGTTTCCACCATTTCCTCAAACTTCTGAGGAGCGATATGGGGTTTGAAGTCAAGTGGTGATAAATCCAAATCTTCAAATTCATTTGGAGCAGGAATGCGTAATTCCTCAAGCACTTGGTTTAAGGCTTTTTCCAAGTCTTCTTGACTACGCTCACTATAGAGAGCATCCTCGATGACATGAATTTTTTCCTTCTTGTGGTCAAAGACCATGTAACTCTCATAGACAAAGAAATGCATGTCTGGTGTTCCAATTGTATCTTGAGGGATTTGACCAATTTCTTCATAAAGCGAAATCATATCGTAGCCAACAAATCCAATGGCTCCCCCACCAAAAGGGAGGTCTGAATGGTGTTGGCTCTTATGAGTCACTTCATAAAGACAATCCAAGGGATCACGATCAATCACTTGCCCATTTTGATAAAGGACCCCATTTTCAAACTTAATCTCAAAAACAGGATTATAGGCTAGGATAGAAAAACGAGCTGTTTCCTTGTCTCTCGGAATACTTTCTAAAATAACCTTGTGTTGCCCCTTTAGGCGCATATAAGCCAAGATTGGTGATAAGACATCTCCATGAATGATTCGTTCCATTGTATTTTCCCTTTCAGTTCTAATTCTAGTTCGTGACGACTGTATGAAAAATCCCCACGCAAAATAACTTGCGTGAGGACGAAATTCGCGGTGCCACCTCAATTATAGGATTTCTCCTATCTCTCATTCCTGTCTCAGAAACCTCCTGTAACAGGCTGTGCGATAAAGGGCACTCCCTTGAGAATTATGTTTTCTTCTCTCGTTTCAGATGGACCCAACCTTACAGCTTTCTCTGCTTGTTTCCAGTAACCACAAGCTCTCTGTGAGAGAAAAGACTGTAATTTTTCCATCTCTTATTTTTTAGCTTCAAGATAGTCTGCAATAGCAGCTACATCCTTGTCTCCACGACCAGAGACATTGATGATGATAATCTCATCTTTACTTAGTTTCGGTGCACGTTTAACTGCTTCTGCGATGGCATGCGAACTTTCAATCGCTGGGATAATTCCTTCTGTCTTACTAAGAAGGAGCAAGGCTTGAACCGCTTCTTCATCTGTCGCTGCCACATATTCTACGCGGCCAGAATCTTTAAAGTAGGCGTGTTCTGGACCAACCCCTGGATAGTCCAAACCAGCTGAGATAGAGTAAACTGGAGCTAGCTCTCCATCTTCCTTAAAGACTGCATAGGTCTTCATGCCGTCGACAATTCCGATACTACCTTTTGTCATAGTAGCTGCGTGCTTGTCTGTGTCAAGTCCATGACCAGCAGCTTCGACCCCAACCAATTTAACTTCTTCATCAGCCACATACTGTGAAAAAGCACCAATGGCATTGGAACCACCACCTACACAGGCAATAACGTAGTCTGGTAAACGGCCTTCTTTTTCTAAGATTTGACGGCGAGATTCTTCACTGATGACCTTTTGGAATTCATGAACAATTGTAGGATAAGGGTGAGGACCTACAGCAGATCCCAGAACATAGAAGGCTTCAAGGTCATTCATCCATGCTCCAAAGGCTGCATCAACCGCATCCTTAAGAGTTCGTGTTCCCGTTTCAACTGCATGAACAGTTGCTCCCATCATCTCCATACGGAAAACATTGAGACGTTGACGTTCCACATCCTCTGCTCCCATGTAGACATCACAGGCCATCCCAAACTTGGCTGCAGCCGCTGCTGTCGCAACACCGTGCTGACCAGCTCCTGTTTCCGCAATCACTCGTTTTTTGCCCATACGTTTGGCAAGAAGGATTTGTCCTAAAACGTTGTTGAGCTTGTGAGAACCAAGGTGGTTCAGGTCTTCGCGCTTGAGATAAATCTTAGCGCCACCTAAGTGGTCTGTCAAACTTTCCGCAAAATAGAGCGGTGTTTCGCGACCTGAATAGTCCTTTAAGTAATGGCGAAATTCTGCCAAAAATTCTGGATCATCCTTATACTTGTCAAATGTCACTTCCAACTCATCTAACAAAGCCTGAATCGGCTCCGGTACAAAACTACCACCAAATTGTCCAAAATAACCTTTAGTTGTCATAAAATTTTTCCTCTTTCTGTATGAATCCGGCCTTTTTGTTTGCTTTTAGTAGTAGGAAGGAGCTGCAGATAGAACTCAAGTTCATCAAAGCGACTTAACACCCTAATAAAAGATAAACAAAACGACGGATAGAAAAAAGCCCACACACAGAATATACTTCCATGTGAGGGCGTTGGTAACGCGGTGCCACCTCAATTATAAAGGGACTATCCCTTTACATCTCTGCCTTGTCTAACAACAAGTTGCACTGTAAGGTGTGCGCACCGAATTTTCATTGTTTCAAATTCATTTTTAAAATCAGCCCACTTTCACTACTTTCAACCACCTGTTCACAATCACCACAGGCTCCCTGAAGATCAAAAATAGTTACTTTTCTGATTTGTTGAACTTATTTTAATACTTTGTTTTTTCTTTGTCAAGACTTTTTTACGATTTTTTTGAAAGATGTGTGATTCGAATGTGATAATGTCTTTAGTAAATCGAACGTGAAAATGTCCCACTTGTTGGAAATTGGATCCAACTCAATAGAAACTGAATAGATGCTAAACAGAACTTACTTTAGAACACTCCATCTTTTCCATTAGGATTTTCAAGAATTAAACAATACTAGAAACTCTGTCTCCTAACAAGTTTAGTAGAAACTTCAACAGATGTGACACTTTCCCCCTTTATAATTGCTAATACCCCTTCAATCATTTCTTGAGCTAATTTAACATAATTAGGAGAAATTGTAGATAAAGCTGGAGTATAATATTGAGAAATTGGAATATTGTCAAATCCGATTATTGAAATATCATCAGGAATAGTAATTTCCTTCTCATAGCAAGCACGAATCAATCCCTGTACTTTCTCATCCCCGGATACAAAAACCAAATCAGGATAATTTTGATTAGATAGATGTCTTGTAGCATATGAATAAACCGAATCTATTGTAGTTAGACCATATACAACTTTCAAATCCATTTCATAGTTTTTATCATTTAAAAAAGCACGAACCCCTCTCTCTCGATCCATATTAACAAGGGATTCTCCTCCCATAAGTAACCACATACTATTAATGTTTTCTTTTGATACTAATTTCATCATGTCATAAGTGGCCTGAAAATTGTTGTTAGAAACATACACAACATTAGGTGTTCTAGATTCTCCAAAAACTATGAATGGAATTTTATTCTTTTGTAAGTAATTAATCCGAATATCTTCTTTACTTTCATAAAATACTATTACACCATCTATCAAACTTCCTGTACTCGAGATTATTGAATTACTAATTGTATCCTCTTCACTAAAATATTCAACAATAGCGTTAACACCATACTCTTTACAAGTTTGTAAAACTTTATCTAATAAAGTTTGGAACCAAATTAAAGGAAAAGAGTCGATTTTTTTTACAGAAATCAATATATTTATAGCTTCTTTTTTAGTTAAATTTCTTGCATATGCATTTGGAATATACGACAATTCTTCTATAACTTTTTGAATCGCTTGATAAGTTTCTTCTTTAACATTTACTCCACCATTAATAACTCGTGAAACTGTTTTTGGAGAAAAACCTGATAAACGTGCAATATCATAAATAGTTACCTTTTTCCCATTTATATTTTTCATTTCAGTCCTCCATTACGAACATTCTAATATTACTATACAATATTTAATTTTTTTTAACAAGAGAATTTAGTAAATTATTTAAGATCCACAAATTCACAAAATTAATTTTACAAATATTCTTCCCCTTCAAAAAAGTTTAAATTGCATTTCACACCTTTATTTTTAAGAATGTTTCCAACTTCACGACAAATAAATTCATATGAGAAAAAACTACCATAAAATTGTAGATTAACTTTTTCAGTAAAAATTGTTGGATTTATAAAAATATATAATAGCCTGTCAATGTAACATTCTAACATAGACTTAATTTTTTCTTTAAAAATAACATTTGTTATCAACTCATCAGGAGGTAAATGAAAGGGAAACACCATTTCACAAATATCATAAAAAGAAATAAATTTGTATACTTGTATCAAACAATTATTATCAAAATATTCTATTTTACCTAAATCAAAATAGATTTTATAATCTTTCATAAAAACCTCTGAGCAAAAATCTACTCAAAAATTAGATGATAAAACATCTAAAAAACAAAAGGACAAAAACATCTGTCCCTTTGTTTACTAAATTTCAGCTAATTTCTTCGACATAAATAACACCTACAATATTAGCAATTTCTTCCATCAAACGAAGATGTTCAAATCTTCCTGATAGTTCTAGAGTAATAAATGATGCTATTTTTTTTTCTGGAACATCAAAATATTCAATTCTTTCTGAATTAACATCTCCAAATGCAGTTCTAGAATCAGTCATTCTAATGCCATTCTCAGCACAGTATACTAGTACCCGATTATATGCCTCTGTAGATCTAACAACGATATACAATTCGATTATCTTTGAACGACTTTGAAGATATTTTTTTAAAGGTTGGAACATAGTTATAACACTCCAAACAGACACTGCTCCTAGTACGGCTCCTTCATAAAAACCAACACCTATAGCTAGACCGATTCCAGCTGAAGCCCATATTCCGGCTGCAGTTGTTAAACCAGTTATTTTCTTTTTATCTGTAATAAGTATTGTTCCAGCCCCAAGAAAACCAACACCTGATATAACTTGCGCACCTAAGCGTGTAGGATCTCCTGTACCAAATTTATAAGATACATACTCATTAGTCATCATAATTAAACATGCAGCCAGACAAACAATACTATGTGTACGAATACCTGCTGGTTGAGATTTACTTCCTCTCTCTAAACCAATTACTCCACCAATAACTAATGACAGTACAATTCTTAATACAATTTCGATATATGATAGTCCTAAGCTTGTTGCATTCATTATTATTTCCTTTTTCTACTAGCTGGTCTCTGAGTAAAGTATAATACAGAACCAGAAATTATCATTAATACAATAGTATAAACGAATACAAGTGCTTGAGCATTTGAAGTTGCTGTTTCATCACCTGCTGAACGAATAGTTATACCCAACGGTTGAGCTAATGGATGGTAAAGAAATACAGATAAGTCGAAGTCAGTTAATAAAGAGTTAAAGTTTAAAGCAATAACAGAGAGAACAACCGGTAAAATAAATGGAATGATAACCTTCATCATAGTATAAAAAGGTGAAGCACCCATACTTCTTGCTGCATCTTCCATCTCATCATCAACACTAAATAAAATAGCACGTACCATTCTATAAGAAAATGGGATTTTTACAACTATATATGCAATAAGTAGAATTACCAAACTACCTACCAAAATCTGATTCAAGACAAGAAATTGTGGCTGATTAAAAGTAAATAATAAACTTACTGCTAAAAGTGTACTTGGTAGTAACCAAGGAAGTAGAGCACCATATTCAAATAAGAAATCAAAGCGAGCTTTATGTTTTCTGACAACTCGAGCAAATATAACTGCGAGAATTGTTGCTGTTGTCGCAGCGATAATAGAATAAATAAAGCTGACCAAGAATGGAGAGAATGCCGCACTATTACTAAAGAATAAGCGATAATTTTCTAAAGTAAAGTTTGATAATGTTAAGTTACCTGTTTGAATTGCAACTGGATCTGTAAATGAGTATAATACTATAAAAATTAGTGGAAGCATGAAAACTGTGAACAATCCATATGCTACAATGTGAGCAATGATATTCCAAGGCTTAGATGCAATTTTTTGTTTTTTAAGAGGCGCTTTAGTCTTAGAGATAGAAATATAATTTCCACCTTTTTCTATCTTATTCATGATAGTAAGCAAAATTGTAGTTGCAATACCTAAAATAATTGCAAGTAAGGCAGCTAAATCACGAGAATTCCCCATCCCTGCAAATGTAATAATCATTGGATTTATAGTTTGAAATCCTTTACCACCAACAATCATGGGTGCTGCTACTGCAGACAAACCACTAAGAAAAACCATAATAGTAAGTGCAAATAGAGTTGGAATTAAGGTTGGTAACACTACTTTTCGGAAAACAGTAAATGGTTTTGCTCCCATATTTCGTGCAGCCTCAATAGTGTGATAGTCAACGCTTCGAATTGTATTTGTTAAAAACAATGTATGATTAGCAGTTCCTGAAAATGTCATAATGAATAAGACTGCACCATACCCAATAAACCAGTTAGGGTCTAAAGAAGGGATAACATTTTGTAAAAATTTTGTTATCAATCCATAAGGACCATAGACAAATTTATATCCAGTCGCTAAAACCACTCCTCCATAAATTAAAGAGGTCATATAGCCTAATTTTAAAATTTTAGCACCTTTAATATCAAAGTACTCTGTAAATAGAACACAAAGAATACCTACGACATTAACTGTAATAATGAGTGAAAATGCTAACTTAAAACTGTTCATAATACTCTGAAGTGCCCTCTCAGATTTTAGAACACGATGTACAGCTTCAAGGGAAAATTCTCCTCCTTTTACAAATACATTCACTACTAGATCAAAGTTTGGATAAATAATAAATGTTACTAGGAACCAGATTAACCCTAAACGAATAAGCCAATCTTTTAAATTTAATTTATGACGCATACTGCACCTCCTTAAAATTGCAGAACGTCTGATGGTGTGATAAATAAGTCCACACTTTCTCCGACAGATCTAATAGCAGCCTGACTATCAATACTTGTTACATTAAGAATCTGACTTTCAGAAACTTTTATTGTATAGTGAATTGTAACTCCAGAAAACTCAACATCAATAATTGTTCCTTTTAGAATGAAATCTTGTTCAGTTTCACGATTGAATCGAACTTTCTCTAATCGAATGTATCCTTTTTTATCTTCTAAGAAAACGCTTGCATTTTTCAGTAATACTTCGTGGACTGTTTCATCGGTCAAAACATTAATATCGCCAATAAAATCACATACAAATTCAGTTTGAGAATTATGATAAATCTCTACAGGTGTACCGACCTGTTCGATGTATCCATTGTTAAAGACTGCAATTCTATCAGATAAAGTTAAGGCTTCCTCTTGGTCATGAGTAACATATAAAGTAGTAATACCTAACTCTTTTTGAAGTCTTTTCAACTCTTTTCTCAAATCTACACGTAATTTTGCGTCAAGGTTTGACAATGGTTCATCTAGACAAAGAATTTTAGGTTCAAGAACCAGAGCACGAGCCAATGCTACCCTTTGTTGTTGACCCCCAGATAATTCTGATACATTACGCTGTAACTGTTGATCAGAGATCTTAATTTTTGCTGCTACTGCTGATACTTTAGCTTTAATAACATCTGGAGCTACCTTCTTAACTTTTAAACCAAATGCAATATTATCAAAAACAGTCATAGTTGGAAATAGCGCATAAGATTGAAATACAATACCAATTCCACGCTTTTCAGGTTCCAAATGAGTGACATTTGTTCCATTAACTTCAATACTTCCTGATGATGGATCTAGAAAACCTACCAATGCTCTCAAAGTAGTTGATTTACCACATCCTGAAGGCCCAAGAAATGTAAAGAATTCCCCTTCATGTATATCTAAATTTAGATTATCAATTGCAACAAAATCACCATATTTAATTTGAATATTATCAAATTTAATCATCTCACTAACTCCCTCTATTACTAAACCAAAAGCCTCTCTTTATTTCTTCTATAAATTTAGAAATAATAGAGAGACTTGGACATAAAAATTAACTCTTATTTCTTATTGTACGTATTCTAATTCAGCTTTTTCTACCCATTCATCCAAATGCTTTCCAACAGCTTCCCAGTCAATATTTTGTGGTTTCACTTGATCCACAAATTTTTTCGTATCTTCAGGTAACTCTGTTAGCGCATCTTTATTTGCAGGAATAGATCCAAAGTTCTTACTATATTCTACTTGAATTTCTGTTTGACCAAACCAATCAATAAATTCTTTAGCTAACGCTTGTTTTTTACTAGTGCTTAAAACCATAGTTTGTTCAGTTACAAATGGTACACCAATCTCAGGAGTCATAACTTTGAAAACAACATTTTGTTCTTTTTGTCCAACTAATGCACCAGAACCCCACATCATTCCATATTGTATTGGATCTTCTTTGTCTAACATCTTAACAATTGAACTTTCTCCCTTTTGAAGAGTGTATGCATTTTTCAGATATTCTTTTGCTGCTTCCCAACCTTTTTCAGAAACACCTAATTCACCTTTATCATCAAGGTATCGAACTAAGATACTTGCTAGAATTGCCCGTCCTGTTCCACCTGAGAGCCCAGAAATTGAATATTTACCTTTATACTTACTACCTAATTCAGTCCAATCTTTAGGCATTTCTTTTACATCAGGCGCTCCAATTAAAACTAATGGTTGAACAATCACAGGATTATAATAATTATCTTTATCTGATAAAGATTGATCAATTTTATCTAACCATTTAGGCTTGTACTGTACTAGTAATTTTTGATCTCTAATTTTATTTGAATCAACAGCACCAATTCCAAATACCATATCTGCAACTGCATTATTCTTCTCGGCAATAACACGGTCTGCTAATTGAGCGCCAGGGATATCAACCATTTTTATATTAAAACCAGCTTCTTTTGCTTTAGCAGTTAACCAATCACCACGACCATTTGATACTGAGTTCGAATAGATTACTAATTCTTGACTTTTATCAGCTTTTTCTTCAGATGAAGAAGCAGTCGTAGAATTTGAACCTCCAGAGCAAGCAGCAAGTGTAGTAAGAGCAACTCCCGTTGCAAGTACAGTAGACCAAACTTTCATTTTTTTCATGATAAGTTCTCCTTTTTTATTATTTTATTTAAATTTTTCGTGATATGGAACAAATTGTCTCATATCTTCAAATACAGTATAGTCAATACGGTTTACAGTAATAGTTGGAATCTTCTCTAATAAAATTTCAGTTAATTCTGCTCTGACTTTAGTAAACTCATCTTCCTCCTCTTCGGTTAGAGGAATCCGAAGATACCCAATTGAAATATGGAATTGATATCTATCATGATTAGGGAAACGAACACCTGCTTTTTCTGAGACATAAGTACGAATTTCTTCTAATCTCTTTGCAGAAGCTTCATCTGCAGGTTCAACTAGTATGTTTTGTTTTCCCATTTCAGTTACACGCATATGAATTTCTTCATCTAACAATGGAAAAATTTCAAGTTGTTTAGCAAAGTAATCATGTATTTCCTGTAAAGGTGTATCTAGGGGAAGATTACTGCTCCAAAACTCCGTTTCACGATTTTCATGGCACAACAATTCAATTACAGTCATGTGAATAGAATTCCTTGGAGTTAAAGTAAACTTATCGATAAATGGTAATTCTCTATAACGTGATTGAATAATATCAACAACTTCCATCAAATCTTGTTTAGTATAAAGATTTGCTACAACTGTATTCCCAGGGAAATGATTAAATTCCCCATTCTCTTTGAACTTAATTTTTGTTAAGTTTTTCATATAAAGACCTTCTTTTTTATATTTGACATCGGTGTCATTATGTTTACATTATACAATGAAACCGTTTCCTTTGTCAAGCGCTTTCAAAAAATTTTTTTAAAAAATTTATCTTTCATTAAATATGAATTTCATTAAAAGGTTAAGTAATTTTTCCAAAATACAGCACTCATATAAACAGTATCATCAATTATAGCCATTGGGATTTTTTGATTGCCAATTCCATGTGTCTCTACACATGTCTTCAATCGATTTTGTTGTCCTCCAATTTAATTCCTTATATGCTTTATCTGCATTTGCATAACAAGTTGCAACGTCTCCTGAACGTCTTGGAACTATTTTATAAGGAATTGGAACCTTATTAACACTTTCAAATGTATTTACAAGTTGTAATACACTTGTGCCTTCTCCCGAGCCTAGGTTATAGATATAAACATCTGTTTTTTCAGATACTTTTTCTAAAGCTTTTATATGTCCTATCGCTAAATCCACTACATGGATATAATCGCGAACACCAGTACCATCTACCGTATCATAATCATCTCCAAAAACACTTAGCTCTGGTCGCTTACCTACCGCTACTTGTGCAATAAAAGGCATTAAGTTGTTAGGAATGCCTGATGGATCTTCTCCAATCAACCCCGACTCATGAGCACCAATCGGATTGAAATAACGAAGCAACGCAATACTCCACTCTGAATCTGCTACATGAACATCTTTTAAAATTTGTTCAAGCATCACTTTTGTGTACCCATACGGATTCGTTGCACTTGTCGGCATCGTCTCAATAAGGGGAGACTGATTGTGAACGCCGTATACAGTCGCACTCGATGAAAATACAATCTTTTTAACATTAAACTCTGACATCACTTCAACAAGAGCTAATGTGCTCATAATATTATTTTCGTAATACATTACAGGCTTTTGCACGGATTCGCCGACAGCTTTGTATCCTGCAAAATGAATTGCAGCCTCAATAGATTCTTGTTCAAAAACTTTTCTCAATCCTTGTTTATCACAAACATCTAATTCGTAAAACGCAGGACGTTGCCCTGTAATTGCTTCAATACGATCTAATACTAAAATGCTTGAGTTTGAAAGGTTGTCGACAATAACGACTTCCTTACCTAAATTTAGTAATTCTACTACGGTATGGCTACCAATATAACCAGCTCCGCCTGTTACCAATATTGCCATTTTTGTTTCCTCCTAATTTATTCCAACCGATTTAACAAATCTCATAAACGCTTCATGTCCAGATGAAGTATTCTTATAAACACCTGCATCTTCTAGGACTCTCGCAAATGCTTGTCCTACTTCGTGTTGAACTACGCTATTAACCTCTTCTTTTTTAATGTTAGGATATTTTTCTTTCAATTGGTCGGCCCATTCTAAATGATAATCCGCAATTGCGTTATCCTCTCCTAAAAGATATTTTCCAACTTCTTCTAACTCTGGTTTCAAACGAGGTGGTAATATCGCAAGTCCCATCACTTCGATTAACCCGATATTTTCCTTTTTAATATGTTGTACATCTTGATGAGGATGGAAAACACCATCTGGGTATTGTTCAGTAGTATGATTATCTCTTAGAACAATATCTAATTCATATCTTCCGTCCACTTTACGAGCAATAGGAGTCACCGTATGGTGTGGGACATCTGCAGTCATTGCAATGATGTCTACTTCTAAATCTGAATATTCTCTCCACTTGTTTAGAATTTTAGTAGCTAAATCTAACAAGCGATTTTTATTTTCACTTTGTAACCTAATTACTGACATTGGCCATTTTACAATACCAGCATTAACATCCTCAAAGTCTTTAAAACGAAATTCACTCTCAAATTTTGCTTTTTCCATTGGGAAAATATATTTCCCTCCCTGGTAGTGGTTATGACTAAGAATGGAGCCTCCTGAGATAGGAAGATCAGAATTTGAACCAGCAAAATATCCTGGCAAAATATCAACAATCTCCAATAATTGTTCAAATGTTTTAGAGGTAATAGCCATTGGTACATGTTGACTATTCAAAAATATCGCATGCTCATTAAAATATGAGTAGGGAGAATACTGGAATCCCCATACTTCGTCACCAAGTTTCAACCGAATAATTCTATGATTCGAACGTGCTGGATAATTTATTCGCCCCTGATATCCTTCATTTTCCATACATAGTAAACATTTGGGATAATTAGTTGCTTTTACTAATTTTTCAGCAGCAATTGTTTTTGGATCTTTTTCGGGTTTTGACAAATTTATCGTAATCTCTAGCTCTCCGTATTTAGTTGATGATCGAAACTCAATATTCTTAGCAATAGCAGAAGTTTTAATATAATCACTATCTTTACTTAACTTATAAAACTCTTCAACTGCTTCTTGAGGTGATATATCATATGAACTCCAAAAAATATCATTTAATCGACTAGGTAAAGGAACTATGAAATTCATTAACTCTGCTCCTAAACATTCCTTTTCCTCGATTAAATCTTTAATTTTACCGTTTTTTAAGGCGATTTCCACTAAGTAATCTTTTATTTGTTTCAGGTCATTTTCATCGGAAATGCGATCAGTTCCCTCCTCACCTATTAACGCTAGTACTCTATTTTTCACATATATTTTGTCAATTTCATTATACATTCCGTATTCAATTACTCTATCAACAAAATTATCAATAATTGTTTTCATATATTTTTCTTTCTAATTTATGTTCCCATATTTTCTATACATTATCCATTTATAAATTGATTGCGTAGTATGAGCAATTTTATCAAGGTGATGAATAATATCTAAAGCACCAATTACTTCAGAAACATTCCCATCATCTTCAAATATGTAATTCATTATTTTATTTTCAATATTTGTACTAAGCTCTTCTATCTCATTCTGTTTTTGTATAACAACCATATCTAAACATCCAGATTGTTCCTCTCTATAACAAGATATAGCCCTATTCATATGCAGTCCGATAACTTCATGAAGTATTTTTATTTCTGAAATAATTTTCTTCAAAATTTCATTATTTTGAATAATCTGTAGATTTTTTAAAATTTCAACAATTCTATCCCCAATACGTTCAATGTCAGTTGATATTTTTATTACACTAATAATTCTTCTTAAGTCATATGAAACGGGATGTTGTAAACAAATTAACTCATATCCTTTTTTATCAACATTTAGAACTGACTCATTTATGATTAAATCTTCTTTAATCAATTCTATTCGTTCTTCATTTGATAAATATTCAAATAACTTCTCATATTTATCAAGCACAGATACCCAAATGGTCTCTAAATTATTTGATAATTCTATAATTTCATTTTCTAAATATAACCTTAACATTTAGGTACCTCTTCTTAACAAAGTTCAATAGTAACAATTAATATTTTAAACAATATATCAAACATCAATAACTACAATACTTGCATCATCTTTCTTTCCATAGATTGGATCAATAGCAGAAGAATTAAATCTCATCTTAATTAACTCTTCAAAAGTTTTATTTTGATTATTTTGATAGAATTCATAAAAGCCATCGCTCATTAAAACAATTTGTTCACTAGTAACATCTATTTGATTAATAATAGCATGGTCTAAAAATCTCTCATCCAACGAACCTATCCAGTACCCACTCGGTTGATTAGATAATTTTCTGATTTTTTGTAAAATAATTTTTTTATTTAAAACACTATTTGTACCAATTGAGTCTTTTATCTCATTTTTCCCTTTTTCAAATAAGTTATCTACTCTATGATCAGTTATTTCCATTTCGTTTACTAACATGACGCAGTCACCTAGCATCATATACTCCAACTTTTTTTCTGAAAGTTTAGCAAATATAAAAGCAAATGTTGGTAAGCGATAATACTCTGTTAATTCATATGAGTTTAAACCGATTTCATCTTTAACCTCGAGTAAAGCAGTTTCAAATATTTGTTTAAGAGTTTTTGATTCTTTACAATTAACCGACAAACTTTCTGATAAAATATGTACAACTTCTGAGACTGAATAACCTATCTCCTCTTTAGAATTATATAAATCTGTAGCTCCATCAATAATCCAAAAATACTGATTTTGTGAACCTACAGCATCCTCATTTTCTACGGAACTTCCTTGTATCGAACAAATTTTATTTATCTTTACCATAATACTTCAACCCTTTTAGTGTCAAAAGTAAACCAATTCCTGTCACTGTTAAGAATAGTTCCATAATCTTGTTCGAACCAGTCTTTGGTAATTTTTGTTTTACCTCTACTATTTCTTTAGATTTATTAATATGATTTTCAGTTTCTCTGCCATCTCCAACTATTTTATGGTTCACTTCTTCTATCTTATTATCTTGTTTATTGTCGATCTTGTCATTAATTTGTCTATTATCTTTACTTGAGTTAAACTCTCCTTTCTTCTGGTTACTATCAATTACATTATTTGAATTAGATTGTTTTTCATGCACATATGAACTTGTTTTAAATTTTTCCTCTTTGTTTTTTTCTTTTTCGTTTTTATCACTTAAGTTATTTGTTACAATTTTGTAAAGCCCATTCTCCGTTACAATATTGAAATTACCATCGCTATCACGTATAACTGGTTCTTTCCCATTTGCATTAGATTTGATGAATGATATATACTTACCGGATAAATTATAAAATTGGTTATTTAAAACGGTTATTTTACCCTTTGAATCCTCAATAACAATTCCTTCTTTACCACCGAATATACTATTCTCTGAGACTACTAAATTATCACTAACTCGTAATAATTCAATATTTGGTTGTTCTGTTTCCTTAGAATTATTATTAATTACATTTTTTGTTACAGTAATATCTGATACTTTTCCTAAATATTCTGCACTATCTTTTGCTACTCTAATAGCCTTTGTTTTAGGATCAGAAATATAAAATGTATTTTCAGTAATAACGACTTTCTTATTTAAATCAAGTTCATCTTTTACATTTTTATAACTAAAAGCATTTATTAAGGCTGCACCATTTTCTCTATAATGTACACTTTCTCCTTTTACTTTCTTATCAAATCTATTTCCTTTAATTAAAATATCAGTAAATCCTGTAAAACGTACACCAGAATACATCATGTTATCAAAATGATTATTTAAAATTTTAATATTAGAGGGGTTCTGTGTCGACAATGTTTGATAGTGTGTACCAATTGCTGTTACTAATTCTCCAGATTTATCACTTTTACCAAAATATGAATTTTGAATAGTAACATTTTCAGATTTTTTCCCATCATCATTCAAAGCATAAGGAAAACCTTTTCTAGTCAATGGTTCAATCTGAATACTCTCCTTACTTATAATTTGCCCATCTTTCATAGTTTTAGGTAAAGCTTGACCAAGAAAACGAGAATTATCGACTAATACATTTTTCGAACCTGCAATTTGAATAGCATGCCCTTGATAACTATCCTTGAATGTTACATTTTTTATAGTTACGTTATTTGAATTCCCAATAGCAAATGCACCTGAAGAATTTATAAGTGGTAGATTTTTTGCTTTAGTTCCTTCTTCATTCAAAGCACCGTTCATATCAATAGTACCACCAGAATAACTAATATCTTCTGTTGGGCCCCATTCTACTTGCGCACCATCATCCGTAAATAAACCTGTCATAAAAACAATGGAAGGGTGATTCTTAATATTTATACCATTTAGAATTGTAGCTTTCTCATTCAATTCTAAGTGTGTATGACTTTTTAAAAAAACAATTTCTTTTACTAAATAAGTTCCTTCAGGAAAATATACATTTCCTCCACCTAGTCCTTTAGCTGCAGCATCTATTGTATCTTGAATTGCTTGACGATCATCATTAACCCCGTCACCTATTGCTCCATAATCTTTTACATTCAAAGCTACGTCTTCGTTCAGATTAGTACTTAAAATAGTATTCACTTCCATCCCAGAGATGTTACCCATCATAGTATCATTTGTTATATCAGGTTTATTTTGATTAATACTCACTCCTCCATTATTATCAGTACTTAAACTTGAATTGTTATCAAGACTGAGAGTATCAGAATGGGGTTCCGCAGATAATGATGTAGATGTGCTACTCAACAAAGAGTTCATTTGCATATTATCTTTAGACGAAGAAGTTTCACCAACTACTTCATTAGCTAAAACACTTTGTGTTCCAATAAATAAAACCGCTAAGAGAACTGAGCAAACTCCCACCTTAGACTTACGAATAGAGAAAACCTCATTTTGTTGAAAAGATTTCATATTAGCCTCCAATTAAAAATATTATGTCCTAATTTAATATTCATATAAATTCCATACCAGAAAANGACACCGCTGTCATTTTCTTTATAATATATTTTTAAATCAAAATTGTCAAGGAATAACACAATAAAATATCAAAATTGTGAAAGCGTGACCATTTATATATCTAACCATACTTCTAATAATTCTTTAACCTTCCATTCAAAAGTGATTACTATCTTTCTTAGNTTGAACATAAAAATATCCTATTCACTGTATTTAAAGCATGTTGACATCTCGTAAAATACTAATTTATAAATACAAGAACAAATATCTTGTCATGCAAGCATTCGCCAGGTATATTTACATGAATATCGTTCATATAGCGGATTGAAATCAAAACAATACAATATATTTCTTAAATAGATTTTCTATAAAAGCTAGATTCAAGCTCTATAAAAATAGACGCAGTTCTTCTAAAATACTGGAATAGGACATATAAATCATTGCAGACACGTGTTTTATAGATTATTTCAAAAGAATGACTAGAACATGAAAAATAGTCTCAAAACTTTGAACAATATTCTGAAAACAAAAAAGAAAGACGCGAGTTTCCACAACCTCATTCGTGGAAACTCGCGTCTTTCAAAAAATAGGGTGAATTGAAAACTAGAACAAGACACTACATTTTCTAAATGATGCCTAATAAAAATTCTAAATGCTACACCAAATTGCTCACATCTCATTTCAAACCATACAGTATATTGAAACTATAAGAGTACACCTTTGCTTCTAAAATATTGCTAGAAATTAATTTGACTATCCTGATTGATTTGTCCTGTTTTTATTTCATTTTACTATAGGACTTTCAATTGAAAACAACAGTTTTACACTCAATTAGACTTTTTAGAAACAGAATCACTATTACTTGACTGTAGTTTGTCATTTTTTTGATGAAACTAGTACTTTTTCAGAAACTGTTTTGAAAGTCTCAATGATATAGTCTACTTCTTCATCGCTTAATTTAGTGTGAAGAGGGAGCGTAATTTCATTTTCAAAGAAGGCATAGGCCTTAGGATAGTTGGCTATATCAAAGCCAAGATTCTTATAGGCTGTCAAGAGCGGAAGCGGTTTGTAGTGCACATTACTTGCAATTCCTGCTTTAGCCAATTCTTGGATGATAAGATTGCGTTCTTCTAAGCTTGCTCCTTCTACATGGGTAATATAGAGATGGCGTGAAGATTCGACAGTTTCAGTCTTATGTGCCAATGGACGAATGCGAGAACCTGCAAAACCACGATCATAGCGGTCCACAATGTCCTTACGACGTTCTAGCAAACCAGAGTAACGGCCCAATTGTACCAAACCAAGGGAAGCCATGATATCGGTCATATTGCACTTGTAGGCTGGTGTAACGATATCGTATTCCCATGACCCCAGTTGCATCTTGGCAAGGGCATCCTTAGTTTGCCCGTGAAGGGAAAGGATTTGGAATTCCTTGTACATCTCTTCGTCGTCAATCGCTGGATTGGCTTTCCAAGTGGCACTTCCACCTTCTGCAGTTGTAAAGTTCTTAACGGCATGAAATGAGAAGGAAGTAAAGTCAGCGATAGAACCAGCAGGTTGCCCTTTATAAGTTGATCCCAAAGCATGGGCACTATCAGAAACAATCACGATACGGTTAAAGGCCTGTTGCCACTTGCTTGAAGCGGTAAAGAGGTCACGTTTTTTCTCCACGACTTGGAACAAACGGTCATAGTCGCAAACAATCCCCGCAAGCTCTACTGGGATGATCACCTTAGTATTTTCAGTGATAGCTTGCTCCAGCAGGTCATAGTCCATCTCAAACGTATCTGCTTGGATATCCACCATGACAGGGGTCGCCCCTACGTGCGTGATGACACTACATGAAGCTGTATAGGTCATGGCTGGAACGATGACTTCATCACCAGGTCCCACTTCCAAAACACGCAAAATCAACTCAAGAGCGGCAGTCGCAGAGTTGAGGCAGACAGTCTTAGGCGTCTGTGTGTATTGAGACAAGCGACGCTCTAGTTCTTTTGTCTTAGGACCTGTTGTGATCCAACCAGAACGCAGGGTATCCGCTACTTCAGCAATTTCTGCTTCCGTAATATCGGGTGGTGAAAATGGAATATTGTAATTTGGCATTGATTTGCTCCTTTTGTCTGTACTCATTTTCTCATGACTACTTTATTTTAGCACTTCAAACACGGTTTGAAACATGATTTTGATGTCTCCAAGGAAACTAAACTCTCGGAGATAGGCGAGGTTATAGCGCATCTTTTCAGGAAGAACATGCTCTATATAGGCTTGGTCAACTGGCAGGCCTTTTTCGGTCATTTGACTGATGATAGTGTCCTCATCCTTGTAGTGAATGCTGGCTGGAGAGGTAATCCCTGCTGGCAAAAGCAAGGTTGCCATCATTTCAGGGCTATACTGCTCTGTGTAGCGTGGCACTTCAGGTCGTGTACCAACAAAGGACATTTCGCCTTTCAGGACATTGACCAGCTGAGGCAGTTCATCCAAACGCACACGACGGATGAAATTCCCAACCTTGGTAATGCGGTTATCGTTAGCAGAAGTCACCAGACTCCCTTTTTTATCCGCATCCGTCACCATAGTACGGAACTTCCAAATCTTGAACGGCCGGTTGTACTGGGTCACGCGCTCTTGCTTGTAAATGACGGGTCCCTTGCTATCCAACTTGATCCAAATGCTCAAGATGAGAAAGACTGGGGAAGTCAAAATTAGCAAGACCAAGGCCAGAACCCAGTCCAAGCAACGCTTGAAAATCAGCGAACCCTTCCTTTTAGAGACAAGCTGGTAGTAAGACTCAACCTCGCTTGATTTCATTTCCACGGGCAAGTCTTCCCATTTCAGCATGCTATTTCTCCTTTGTTTTTATTATACTATTTGTCAACATTTTTCATTATACCACAAAATGGAAAAGGCGGTGAAAGAAATCTGTAATTTTAAGAATTTCCTTCTTATACTCAATGAAAATCGAAACGCAAACTAGGAGGCTAGCCGCAGGCTGTTCAAAGTACTGCTTTGAGGTTGCAGATAAAGCTGACGTGGTTTGAAGAGATTTTCAAAGAGTATTAGGACATGGCTCCAGCCTGCAAGCTATACATCTTGTGATAGGTTCCTCCCAAGGCCAAGAGTTCCTCATGGGTTCCACTCTCGATGATGCGCCCCTTGTCCAAAACATAGATACAGTTGGCATCTTGGATAGTTGAAAGGCGATGAGCAATAGCAATGGTCGTCCGCCCCTGTCTCATCTTAGCTAGAGAATCTTGAACCAAACTTTCTGTTTCAGAGTCAATATTTGCTGTCGCTTCATCCAAAATCAGGATTTTAGGCTGACTGGCAACAGTTCTAGCAAAGGCAAGAAGCTGGCGCTGTCCAGTAGAGAAGCTCGAACCACGCTCGGAAACAGGGGAATCATAACCCTGCGGAAGCTCCTGAATAAAGGAATCTGCATCCACAAAGGCAGCCGCAGCCTGTACCTCTTCATCACTAAGATCTTGGTACATGGCGATATTGGACTTGATAGTCCCGTGATAGAGGAAGGGATCCTGCAAGACCAGACCGATATTTTTTCTCAACTCTTCCTGACTGTAGTTCCTAATATCCACACCATCTAAGAGAACTCTCCCTGACTGGAATTCATAAAAGCGCATAAGAACATTGATAATAGACGATTTCCCTGAACCTGTATGGCCTACAAATGCAATGGTTTCACCCTTGTTAACCGAAAAGGAAATATCATCCAGAATCTGATGTTTACCGTCATACGAGAAACACACATGTTCAAAACGAATATTGCCTTCTTGGATTTTGGCTTGCCCATCTTTTTGAAGGGGCTCATAGGTCCTCTCGTCTATCAGGGCAAAGACACGACCTGCAGAAACCATAGAAGTTTGAAGGGTTGAAAAGTTTTGCGTTACTTCAATCAAGGGGTCAAAGAGACGATTGATATACTGGATAAAGGCATACATGGTTCCTGCTGTTATCCCGATAGAAAGGCCACGATAGCCAAAATAAGCCATCAAGACCGCATAACCTAAGAGTTTCAGCAAACTCATGGCAGGTCTCAAAAAGAGGGCATCCAAGGCTACAGAACGGTTGGCATAGACCAAGTGTTCTCGGTTGATCTCATCAAATTCCGCCTGCAGGCGCTTCTCTTGATTAAAGGCCTGGATAATCCTGATTCCCTCGATGTTTTCAGCCAGCTTGCTATTGATATCTGACAAGAGACTTCTGGTTTTCTCAATGATTTTCACTGATTTTTTCCGATAGAGATTGACCAAAAGGAGAATCAAGGGGAGAAAGAGCAAGACTAAAGCAGTCAAACGAAAATCCAACACCAACATGGTATAAAGGGTTGTCAGAAAAATGAAAACTGCTGAGATAAAGCTAGATAAAATCCCTGAAAACATATCGCTGATGGTCTCAGTATCATTGGTCAAACGAGAGACGATGGAACCTGCTGGCGTCTTGTCAAAATAAGACATGCCCAGCTTCTCCATATTGGCAAAGGCATCTCGACGAATATCCCTAACAATACTGTAAGACACCCGCGCAAAGAGAAGATTGCCGACATACTGGACCAGAGTTTGTAGGATATAAAGGCCATAGTAGGCCAGCAAAACGGTCACAGCGAGTCGGTTGAGATTGCTGAGATACTGGTCGATAAAGTGGGAAGCCACAAGGGGAATGACACTTTTGATGACCGTCGTCGCTAGGAGAAAACTGAGTGCCAAAAAAGTCAGGAGTCCATAGGGCTTGAGATAGGACATCAAGCGCTTCAATACAGCCCATTGTTCTTGTTTATTCTGCATCTTCTTCTCCTTTCATTTCCAACTGCTGAGACTGGTAGGTTTGGGCATACCAGCCATCCAAGGCTAGCAAGTCATCGTGCCTACCTCGTTCGATAATCTGTCCATTTTGCAGAACTAAAATCAGATCTGCATGGACAACTGCACTGAGACGATGAGCTGTGATAATGGTTGTCTTGTCCTTTCGCGTCTCCTTGAGATTGTCGATGATGGCATACTCTGTCTTGGCATCCACGGCCGACAAAGAATCATCCAAAATCAAGATATCAGGGCCTAAAATCATAGCCCGACTCATGGCCAGACGCTGCTTTTGACCTCCAGAAAGACTGACTCCCTTTTCACCAATCAACGTATCAAATCCCTGAGGCATGGCTACAATGTCTTGGTAAACTTGGGCTAGCTTAGTCGCTTCCTCGACCGCTGAAAGGGGCAAGTTGGGATTGCCAAAGCGGATATTGTCTAAAACTGAAGTCGCAAAGAGGAACTGGTCCTGAGGAACATAGCCCATAAGACTACGAAGATCTGTCAGACGATAGTCACGAATATCGTGGCCATTCAGATAAATAGCTCCCTTATCCACATCGTATTCACGCAAGAGAAGCTTGATCAAGGAAGTTTTCCCAGATCCTGTTTGCCCAACCAAGCCCAGCGTTTGCCCTTTTTCCAAACTAAAGTGAATATCCGTTAGTGTTTCCTCATTTTCAAAGGCAAAGCTTTCAATAGCGTACTCCAAACGCCCATTTTCAATACTTTCTAGAGGAAACTCAGGGTCTTTTACAGGTGATTCCTGAGACAAAAGTTCCTCAATCCGCTGGTAGGAAACCTTCCCACGCTGAGTGATATTAAAGAGGAAACCGATGGCCATAAGAGGCCAAACCAGCATATCCAAGTAGCTGATAAAAGTAACTAGATTCCCAACCGTGATTTGCCCTTTCTGAACCATCAAGGAGCCGACCAAGAGGGTTAAAACATAGGAGGAACCAACAAATAAGAGAACCATGGGGTCAAAGAGACTATCGTATTTCATGGTTTGGAGGTTCTTTTGGAAGGTCAATTCATTGACTGCCTGAAAGGACTTCAACTCGTCCGCCTGATATCCGAAAGACTTGGTCACTTTGATACCTGATACAGACTCCTGTACCTTGTTATTGAGTTCGGAAAAGGCAGCTTGGGATTCACCAAAGGCCTTGTGGGTCTTTCTCCCTAGACGACTGGTCGCATAAGCCATGAAAGGTAAGGGTAAAATGGCAACTAAGGTCATTTGCCACGAAATACTAAAGAGCATGGTCAGCAAAGTCACCAAAGCCGTGATCGAGGCATCCACCGCAGACATAACACCACCCCCTGCGAGACGCGTCAAGGCATTGATATCATTTGTAGCGTGTGCCATCAGGTCCCCTGTACGATAGGTCTGATAAAAGGCTGGAGGCATTTTTGTGAAATGCTCAAACAAGCGAGACCGCATAATCTGCCCCAGACGATAGGAAGTACCAAGGATATACATGCGCCAAACATAGCGTAGATAGTACATACCCAAAGCTGCAAGAAGCAGATAAAGGAGGTTCAAGAGCAAGTCCTGCTGGCTTAATTGCCCCAATGTAATTGCATCAATCACCCGCCCCATAACCATAGGGGGAATGAGATTGAGGACGGAAACCAAGACCAAGGCCACAATTCCGACTAGATAACGGCGTTTTTCTAACTTGAAAAACCACCAAAGTTTTTGAATAATGGACATAAAATCCCTTTCTGATTGCAAATGGAAACCTGAGGCCAATACTCAATGAAAATCAAAGAGCAAACTAGGAAACTAGCCGCAGGCTGTACTTGAGTACGGCAAGGCGACGTTGACGCAGTTTGAATTTGATTTTTGAAGAGTACAAGACCCCAGGTTTTTCTTATTCATAGGTTACGACTGTAACAGCACCCTTGTCATACTCAGCGATAAAGATGTTGGCTACATTGTCATGCCCTTGCTTGCTGAGATTATCAAGCAGCCACTCTTCGCTACGACCAATCGATTCCAAGACATCGACTTGGATCACACCGTCAGTCACAACTGGATACTTAGGATTTTCATCTCCCATTTGAACCACGATGAGTTGGCCATTTTGTTCTTGCACAGCTCGTTTAACTTGCTTCATCTGGAAAATCCCTTGGCTACGAAGTTTGAGGGCTACATCCGATGCAGACAAGCCAACTGAACGACAGGCTTCTGGGTCAATCTGCCCATTTTTGATGAGGAGAGTTGGTTTCCCATCAATCAAGCGTTTGACAAAGCGAACATTGTTATTGAGCCACTTTAGGGTCAAAACCAAAATCGTCCACATCATCAAAATCACTGTGTATTGCAGGATACTGATTGAACTATTGTAAATTACCCCACCGATGATACCACCAAGAACATAGTTCTGAATTTGGTCTGTAGCAGAGTTAGGTGCTAGATTCCCCTTTCCTGTCACATTAATAACAAAAACAAGAGAGAAAAGACCCAAGGCCAGTTTGATTAAAATTTCCATATAGTTGAGTGTCATTTGTTTACCTCCACCAATTCAATAGCGTCTGTTTGATTCAATTCTAATTTCTCTAAAAGATACTTGTCTGGTTGGCTCCCGTTCATGGCGCGGTAGAAATTTGGACCTACCTTGACAAGCGCTCCATCAGTGGCAGCTGAAGTATTAACGTAAACTTCTGATTTATCCACCCCCAAGTCTTTGGAAACAACCTCTATGAAATGAAGTGAGGTTTGAAATTGATTGTTAGAGGCTTGATTGGTCTGGTATTTTGAGATTGTTACCAAAAGCATGGCTACCAAGGTCAAGGCCAAAATCATGACCAATTCCCGAAACTTAGTCCCCTTTTTATCTCGATAAGCCTTAAAAGCAAAAAATCCTGTGATAGCTAGGAGCACAATCCCAAAGCCAATCATGATTCCATTTTGTTGACTGATTTGGCTAAGCACATAGTCATATGAGTAAAATTTCATTTATTTTCACTCCCTTTCATAAAATCATTCTTTATTATAAACGAAAGAGGGTGATTTTTCAAACCATACGTTGGGGAAATAGACCTTTTTTTGGTATAATAAAATCTATAATCTGAATGAAAAAGGTAACTTTATGAAACTTATCTCATGGAATATTGATTCCCTCAATGCAGCCCTAACTAGTGACTCAGCTCGTGCCAAATTGTCCCAAGAAGTCCTACAAACCTTGGTCGCTGAAAATGCTGATATCATTGCTATCCAAGAAACCAAGCTTTCTGCCAAAGGCCCTACAAAGAAACACTTGGAAATTTTAGAAGAACTCTTCCCAGGCTACGAAAACACGTGGCGCTCTTCCCAAGAACCTGCCCGTAAAGGCTATGCTGGTACTATGTTCCTCTATAAGAAAGAACTCACACCCACTGTCACTTTCCCAGAAATCGGTGCCCCTTCTACCATGGACTTGGAAGGTCGTATCATCACTCTAGAATTTGATGAATTTTTCGTGACCCAAGTTTACACTCCAAACGCTGGCGACGGCCTCAAACGTTTGGAAGAACGCCAAGTCTGGGATGTCAAATATGCAGAATACTTAGCTGAACTGGACAAAGAAAAACCAGTCCTTGCGACCGGTGACTACAACGTGGCCCACAATGAAATCGACCTTGCAAATCCTGCCAGCAACCGCCGTTCACCAGGATTTACCGACGAGGAACGTGCTGGATTTACCAATCTCTTGGCAACAGGATTTACCGACACCTTCCGTCATCTTCACGGCGATGTTCCAGAACGCTACACTTGGTGGGCACAACGCAGCAAGACTTCTAAAATCAACAATACAGGCTGGAGAATCGACTACTGGCTCACAAGTAACCGTCTCGCAGACAAGGTCACTAAATCTGATATGATTGACTCAGGTGCTCGCCAAGACCATACACCGATTGTCTTGGAGATTGAACTCTAAGGAGAAAACGAATGGACTATCAAGCTGTCATTCCTGAATTTGTAGTATCTGACATCGAAAAATCACGCCACTTCTACTGCGACCTGCTAGGATTCTCTGTCGAATACGAGCGTCCAGAGGAGAAATTTCTCTTCCTCTCGCTTGAAGACTGCCAACTTATGCTAGAAGAAGGCAGCGCAGAAGAATTAGCTCAGCTGACCTATCCTTTCGGACGCGGTGTCAATATTTCCTTTGGCATTGCAGATGTTCCTCAGCTCCACCAAAAACTGCTGGAAGCTGACTATCCCATCCATCGTCCCCTGACAAAAAGAGAATTTCGAGTAGGAGATAGCTTTATATATCCCCATGAATTTGCAGTTTTGGATCCAGATGGTTATTTTTTAAGATTTAGCGAGTAGAATAATAAAGATTGGGAAAAAGTCTTTAAAATTAGAAAAAGGCATATTGTCAGGTCTTTAAGAATCTTGATAATATGCCTTTTATGATGGAAAAACCTTCTAAATGTTAGCCAATAAGTTAATTTTTCCCTATTCTTATTATATTTGTTCGTTTTTTAAAGCAAAACACTAACAAAACATTTGATTTCTAAAGTTATTTAGTGTAAAATAAAAACATTGGCTCAAGCCTATTTAAAATTGAATATCATTTTACTTGTTTATGTCGTGAATTGGCACGACGTTTCTACAAGGTGCCGGAACACCTAACAATAAGTAAGTCAGCTTGAGGGGATGGTCTTTTTTGCCATGCCTATTTTGGGGACTTACTTAGAGATTAAGTAGGTCTTTTTTCTATCAGTTTTTACTTGATAGGAATCTGGAACAAGCAAATGGATTGGCTTTTAGACTTTAGGAGGTCTTATGAAATTATTAGAAGAGCGCATCCTCAAGGATGGGCATATCTTGGGTGACAACATCCTCAAGGTGGATTCCTTTTTAACCCACCAAGTTGACTTTAGCTTGATGCGAGAGATTGGTAAGGTTTTTGCGGAAAAATTTACTGCTGCTGGCATTACCAAGGTTGTAACCATTGAAGCGTCGGGTATTGCCCCAGCTGTTTTTACAGCTGAAGCCTTAAATGTCCCTATGATTTTTGCTAAAAAAGCTAAGAACATTACCATGAACGAAGGTATCTTAACTGCCGAAGTTTACTCCTTTACCAAGCAAGTGACCAGCACCGTTTCTATCGCTGGAAAATTCCTCTCACCAGAGGACAAGGTCTTGATTATCGACGATTTCCTTGCTAATGGCCAAGCTGCCAAAGGCTTGATTCAAATCATCGAACAGGCCGGAGCCACAGTCGAAGCTATCGGTATCGTGATTGAAAAATCTTTCCAAGATGGCCGTGATTTGCTTGAAAAAGCAGGCTACCCTGTTCTATCACTCGCTCGTTTAGATCGTTTTGAAAATGGTCAAGTCGTATTTAAGGAGGCAGATCTCTAATGCAAACTCAAGAAAAACACTCGCAAGCAGCCGTTCTTGGCTTGCAGCACTTACTAGCTATGTACTCAGGATCCATCCTGGTTCCTATCATGATTGCGACAGCCCTTGGCTATTCAACTGAGCAGTTGACCTACCTGATTTCTACAGATATATTCATGTGTGGGGTGGCAACCTTCCTCCAACTCCAACTCAACAAATACTTTGGAATTGGACTACCAGTCGTGCTCGGAGTTGCATTCCAGTCGGTCGCTCCCTTGATTATGATTGGGCAAAGCCATGGTAGTGGTGCTATGTTTGGTGCCCTTATCGCATCAGGGATTTACGTGGTTCTTGTTTCAGGCATCTTCTCAAAAGTTGCCAATCTCTTCCCATCTATCGTAACAGGATCTGTTATTACTACGATTGGTTTAACCTTGATCCCTGTCGCTATTGGAAATATGGGAAATAACGTTCCAGAGCCAACTGGTCAAAGTCTCTTGCTTGCAGCTATCACTGTTCTGATTATCCTCTTGATCAACATCTTTACTAAAGGATTTATCAAGTCTATCTCTATTTTGATTGGTCTGGTTGTTGGAACTGCCATTGCTGCTAGCATGGGCTTGGTTGATTTCTCTCCTGTTGCGGCAGCACCACTTGTCCATGTCCCAACTCCACTCTACTTTGGGATGCCAACCTTTGAAATCTCATCTATTGTCATGATGTGTATCATCGCAACAGTATCTATGGTTGAGTCGACTGGTGTTTACCTAGCCTTGTCTGATATCACGAAAGACCCAATCGACAGCACGCGCCTTCGCAACGGTTACCGCGCAGAAGGTTTGGCCGTACTTCTCGGAGGAATCTTTAACACCTTCCCTTACACAGGATTTTCACAAAACGTTGGTTTGGTTAAATTGTCAGGTATCAAGACTCGCCTGCCAATCTACTACGCAGCTGGTTTCCTGGTTCTCCTTGGACTCCTTCCTAAGTTTGGCGCCCTTGCCCAAATCATTCCAAGCCCTGTCCTCGGTGGTGCCATGCTGGTGATGTTTGGTTTTGTATCTATTCAAGGGATGCAAATCCTCGCTCGTGTTGACTTTGCTAACAATGAACACAACTTTCTTATCGCAGCAGTTTCCATCGCTGCAGGTGTCGGACTCAACAACAGTAATCTCTTTATCAGCATGCAGACAGCCTTCCAAATGTTCTTCTCAAACGGAATCGTCGTAGCCAGTCTACTCGCCATTGTCCTCAATGCAGTATTAAATCATAAAAAGAAATAAGAAAAAGAGGTGTGAGCCTCTTTTTTGTTTCTCTATATCCTTACCTGTCTGTCTTCTGACCGTTGGCCTGTAACAAACATGGTAAAGGTTGCTTTACAGACATTTCTGCCTTCTTGATTGGTGATATCGACATCCACGACGCAAGTTGTGCGTCCTTGGTGGACACATTCTCCTTTAATGGTCAGCACATCGTCGAGTTTTCCTGCTTTGAGGTAGTTGATAGAAGACTGGAGCGTCACTCCATCAAGCCCCAGAGATATGACCACCAAACCACTGATCTGGTCGCAAAGGGTAAAGAGATAGCCACCATGGGCATTGCCATAGTAGTTGAGAGACGAGTCCACTACTTTGGTCGTCACCACAACGTGACCATCTCTCATTTGTTCAATTTCGTAATTTTCAAAGGCAGATATAGCGTCAAAATGAAAATCTTTCATCGTTTCCTCCTGATATTTCAAACGACACTATGATACTACTTTTTATAGGACTGTGCAAGGAGAAAGCTCCTAGTCTGGCAAAATTCCGACCTGCTCCACAAAGCGCATAAAGGCTGTCTGCCCTTGTTCCGTCTGCTTGTAGACTCCTGCATCCTCAAGTACACGCGCAAAGATAGTACCCATAGAGTCCTTGACGATTTCAAGGGCTTTCTCTTTATCTGTTATATCTGGATATTGGGCTTTGAGTTGGTCTGCCCATTCCTGATGATAAGTGGCAACTGAGACATCTTCTCTGACAAGGTAGGCTGCTACTTGCTCCACTTCTTCTTTCAGACGTGGTGGCAAGATTGCCAAGCCCATGACCTCAATCAAGCCGATGTTTTCCTTCTTGATATGTTGGACATCCTTGTGGGGATGGTAGATGCCATCAGGATGCTCTGGCGATGTCTGATTGTCTCTCAAGACTAAGTCTAACTCAAACTGGCCATCGCGTTTACGGGCTATAGGTGTGATGGTGTGATGCGGTGTTCCGTCCGTCTCTGCCAAAATCTGCACTGCAGGATCTGAATACTGACGCCATTCCTGCAAAATCTTGTCAGCCAAGTTGATCAAATCTTCTTTGGAAGCCGAAGTCAAACGTAGTACTGACATAGGCCACTTGACAATCCCAGCCTTAACCTGCTCGAAACCAGTAAAAGAGAAAGTCTTTTGCAAAGGAGCTAATTCCATAGGAAATACGTGACGGCCTCCCTGATAATGATCATGAGTTAGAATAGAGCCCCCAACAATCGGCAAATCGGCATTAGAGCCTGCAAAATAGCCCGGAAACTGCTCTACGATAGCCAGCAAACGTTCAAAACTCTGACGACTAATGGCCATGGGACGATGCTGACCATCTAAGAAAATACAGTGCTCATTAAAGTAAGCGTAGGGCGAATACTGGAAACCCCACTCCTGACCAGCCATTTCAAAACGGATAATACGGTGATTGCTGCGAGCTGGGTGGTTGACCCGACCATGGTAGCCTTCATTCTCTAGACAAAGCTGACACTGAGGGTAATTACTAGCTTGCACTAACTTGGCTGCCGCAATCTCTTTGGGATCCTTTTCAGGCTTAGAGAGGTTGATGGTAATTTCAAGTTCACCGTAATCAGACGGAACACGATAAGCGATATTTTTAGCAATGGCCTTGAGTTTGATGTAGTCATTTTTCTGACTGAGTTGGTAAAAATCCTCTATCGATTGCTCAGGAGATTGGGCGTAGGTTGCCCAAAAGTCACGATTGACCTGACTTGGACAAGGGGTCACCAAGTCCATCAGTTCAGCACCGAGGATTTCACGCTCAGTCTGACTATCCTCAATCGTTTCTAATCGAACGGCTTCCTCAACCAGCTGGTCCTTGAGGTCAATCACTTTATCCAGATTGGTCTCAACTTCCAAAACACCGTCTCCCACTCGTGCCAAGACACGATTGGTCAGGTAGATTCGATCCATTTCCTCAAATGAACTTTCAGAAATGACATGTGTTACAAATTTATCTACTAAGGTCACTATAGAGCCTCCTTTTGACTAGTCAAGGACGCGAGTGCCACCTGCAACTTCAGCGATATAGAAGCTTGGAGCGTATCCAACTACTTCCTCGTAGTGTTTGCCAACAGCTTCATTAAAGGCATCAACAGCATCTTTTTGCACCAAAGCAATGGCACATCCGCCAAAACCTGCCCCTGTCATACGAGCACCGAGAACTCCTTCTTGTGCCCAAGCTGTGTGAACGAGGGTGTCCAATTCCAAACCAGTTACTTCATAGTCATGCTCTAGGGAAACGTGTGACGCATTCATCAAACGACCAAATGTTTCCAAATCTCCTGCTTGAAGGGCTGCTTGAGCTTTAAGAGTACGTTGATTTTCAAGCACAGCATGGCGAGCACGTTTCAAACGATTTTCATCTTTAATTAGGTAGCTATATTGGTCAAAGGCCCACTCATCCAATTCACCCAAGGTCTGAATATCTAAGGCTGCTTGCAATTCTTCCACTGCTTTTTCACACTCAGCACGGAGTTCATTGTACTTAGAGTCCGCCAGTTCACGGCGTTTGTTGGTGTTCATGATAACAACGACATTGTCTTTCAAATCAAGTGGTACCAAATCATACTCTAAGGTGTTAGTATCAAGGTAAATAGCACGTTGGTCAGCTCCCATACCAATAGCAAACTGGTCCATGATACCAGAGTTGACTCCGATAAAGTTGTTTTCTGTTTGTTTTCCGATTTTAACCAAATCGAGACGCTCTAATTTTAAATCAAAGAGATGCTCTGCCACGACTCCTGTCAAGAGTTCAAGGGATGCTGAAGAAGATAATCCAGCACCATTTGGGATATTCCCATAAACATAAAAATCAAAACCTTTGTCAATCACATGCCCAGCTTCTTGCAAGAAATGAAGAACTCCTTTTGGATAATTGGCCCAGCTGTGCTCTTTTTCAAACTTGAGGTCAGCGAGAGGTACTTCGATAATACCCTTGTCCTCAAAGTTGGCTGAGTAGAAACGCAAAACTTGGTCGTCACGTTTGCGAGCCGCCCCATAAGTTCCTAAGGAAATAGCTGCTGGAAATACATGTCCACCATTATAGTCTGTGTGCTCACCAATCAAGTTGATACGACCTGGTGAAAAGAATGTTTGATCTGCTTCTTGACCAAAAACAGCAAGAAAGTCTTTACGAAGAGCTTCAGCAGTAAGATGTTGTGTCATATGAATTCTCCTTTGACTGTCCGTTAAGTCACCTTAACGTGTAATCGTTTTCTTCTATTGTATCCAAGGGATTTCCCAAGGTCAATCCTTTTTACTAAAATTTTACTAAACTATCGGTAAAAAGCAGAAAAATATGATATACTAACTTAAAAGAAGGAGGATTTATGGCTACCTTAAAAGATATTGCACAACTAGCTTCTGTCTCTATCGCGACCGTATCCCGTGTCCTAAACCGCGATCAGAGCCTATCTGTTACAGAAGAAACCAGACACCGTATTTTAACTGTTGCTGAAGAGCTGGGCTACACCAAACACCTCAAGACAGGCGAGTCCCACAAGCCCAAGCAAAAGATTGCCATTATCCAATGGGTCAGCGAACAAGGGGAACTGGACGACCTCTACTACTACCAGATTCGTCTGGGTATTGAAAAAAGAGCCCAAGAACTGGATTACGATATCTTGCGCTATTTTAATGACCATCCTTTTACCCTAAGCGAAGAAGTGATTGGGATTCTCTGCATCGGAAAATTTAGCCGAGCTCAGATTTCTGCCTTTGAAGAATACCAAAAGCCTCTTGTCTTTCTAGACAGTGATACTCTTTCACTAGGACATACCTGCATTATCACGGACTTTTACACTGCCATGAAACAGGTTGTCGATTATTTTCTCATCCAAGGGATGGACCGCATCGGGATTCTAACAGGCCTTGAAGAAACAACCGACCAAGAAGAAATCATTGAGGATAAGCGACTGGAAAATTTTAGAAACTACAGTCAAACAAAAGGAATCTATCATGATGAACTGGTCTTTCAAGGAAGCTTTACCGCCCAGTCTGGCTATGACTTGATGAAGGAAGCCATTCAGAGTTTGGGAGACCAACTCCCACCAGCCTTTTTCGCAGCTAGCGATAGTTTAGCCATCGGTGCCCTCCGTGCGCTCCAAGAAGCTGGAATCAGCCTACCAGACCGCGTCAGCCTCATTTCCTTTAACGACACTAGTCTGACCAAGCAAGTCTATCCTCCCCTCTCCAGCATCACCGTCTATACCGAAGAAATGGGCAGAGCAGGCATGGATATTCTTAATAAGGAAGTACTCCACGGTCGCAAAATCCCTAGCCTAACCATGTTGGGAACCAGACTGACTCTGAGAGAAAGTACAAGGAATGAATAGGATAACAAAACGACCTCTAGCGAGGTCGCTTTTCTAATGATGATGCCCATGCTTCTGCTCTAATTCTCTCACCCTCCGCTTATGTTGCGCATGATTGCTTTGACTGCTATCTACTTCAATAGTGATATTCTGCACGCCTCTTTCTTCTAAACATTGACGCACCACTTCTTTGGTTTCCATCATCTGTTCCCAGTCCTTGATACAAATGTGAACAATAGCATTATTCTCTAGACCATCCATGGACCAAATGCTAAGTTGATTGACACTGTTGACATTGGGTAGAGCCTCTAAATCCTTCTCCAAATCACTTGTCTCGACTCCTTCTGGCACAGCATCTAGGAAAATTTTCAGTGCGCTCCAAAAGCGAGGAATGGCTTTCGACAGAATAAAGATAGAAATAACTAGTGATAAAAGCGGATCGAGGATATACCAGTCCGTAAATCGAAGAATAATCGCCATTAGAATGACGGCCAACCAACCAAGAGTGTCTTCCAAAAAATGCAGGCTAAGAATTGACTCGTTCTTTGTTTTCCCCTTACGAACTACCAGACTTGCTAGCACATTAATGGCTACTGCAATGATTCCCAGCCAGAGGATGCCTTCCTCATTGACGGGTTGCGGGTGAACAATCTTTGTGACATTTTCCAAGATCACTAGGACAGACCCTATCATAAGAATCACAGCCGTTAGCATGGCTCCTAAAAGACTAAAACGTTTGTAACCCAAGGTGTACTGTCTATCTTCTTCACGGTTTGAAATTGTTTCTAAAAGGGCTGAGATGCCAATGGCTATAGCATCTCCCAAGTCATGAACGGAATCAGCAAGAACTGCACTCGAACCAAAGATTCCTCCTGCGATAAACTCAACAATCGCATAGCTTAAATTTAAGAAAAAAGCTAACCAGATAGATGTTTTAGAACTCATTTCTCTCCCTCCTTTGGTATAATGGGTATATACATACTTCTTTCATTTGTATTATCTAATAAAATTCAAAGAAAGGATAGAAGCAAACTGTCAGCCATGTTCAGTTCTGAACAGTTTGTCTCAAGTGTCTACATGCCAAAAAGAGACCGTCGAGTCAGCAAGACGAAAAAAGCCATCTATCAAGCTTTTTTACAACTTTTGAACGACAAAGGCTATGATGCCACTACTGTTCAGGATATCATTGACCTAGCAGATGTTGGGCGTTCTACTTTTTACTGTCACTATGAAAGCAAGGAACTCCTTTTAGATGAGCTCTGTCGCTACCTCTTTCATCATCTCTTTGAAAGGGAAGGACACTTTACTACCGAGGACTACCTCGCACATATCTTTTTACATTTTCAGAAAAACCAGGACCATGTTACCAGTCTGCTATTTTCCAAAAATGACTACTTCCTCCGTCAACTCCATAAAGAGCTAGAACACCATGTCTATCCCATGTTGGCTGATGAGTTAAAAGAAGCCCACACTAATCTGCCTACTTCTTACCTCCAACACTTGGTCGTGTCCAACTTTATCGAGACATTGACCTGGTGGCTCAAAAAAGGACAAGACTTTACATACCAGGAAGTTGTCCAGTTTTATCTAGACCTTCTCATTCCTAAAAATTGAATACAGAGTAGAGCTCAGTTGCCTTATTTCTAGGCTACTGAGTTTTCATCTTTTCAACAATCAAAAAAGCCCAGACAACATTGTCTGAGCAGTTTTCTATATGGTCGTTTAACAAAGTTGAGTTTGACATTTTCAAACTATTTCTTCAACAAACCTTGTTCTTGTAGAAACTCCTTGGCTACTTGTTCTGCTGACTTGCCTTCAACACCGACTTGGTAGTTGAGCTGGCTCATCTGGCTTTCTGTAATCTTACCAGCCAATTTATTGAGAACTGTTTCCAACTCTGGATGTTTCTTGAGAAGACCTTCTTTCATTAGTGGAGCCCCTTGATAAGGTGGGAAGAGTTGTTTGTCATCTTCCAATACCTGTAAATCATAACGTGCCAACTCTGCATCGGTTGAATAGGCATCCGTAATTTGAATATCGCCTGACTGAATTGCCTGATAGCGAAGAGCTGGTTCCATAGTCGCTACATTGAGATTGAGACCGTACATTGATTGCAAGCCCTTATTTCCATCTTCACGGTCATTAAACTCAAGTGTAAAGCCTGCCTTCAACTGCCCTTCCACTTTTTTCAAGTCCGAAATGGTCTTCAAGCCATATTCTTGAGCAATCTTTTTCGGAACAGCTACAGCATAGGTATTTTGATAAGACATGGGTTTGAGATAGGCTAGATGATCCTGTTTGGCAATACCATCACGCGCCACCTGATAAACCTGCTCTGGCTCATGACTCACCTTGGGTGATGGTTGCAGCAAACTTTCAGTCACCGTACCAGTAAATTCAGGATAAATGTCAATATCGCCTTTTTTCAGAGCTTCATAAAGAAAGCTTGTTTTCCCAAAATTCGGTTTAACAGTCGCAGTCATACTGGTATTTTCTTCAATAAGGAGTTTATACATATTGGCCAAAATTTCTGGTTCTGGACCCAATTTCCCAGCAATAACCAAGTTTTCTTTCTCTTTTTGAGCCAAGAGAGCTGGGCTATAAGACAGACCGAGCAATATGGTCACCAAGGCAAAACCAGAAAAAATCGTCCGCAATTTTGCTTTTTCCATCACTTTTAGTAGGAAGTTAAAGGCAATGGCAAGCACTGCAGAAGAAAGGGCCCCGATCAAAATCAGACTGGCATTATTACGGTCAATTCCCAAAAGGATAAAAGAACCCAGCCCCCCTGCCCCAATCAAGGCAGCCAAGGTTGCCGTACCGATAATTAAGACAGCTGCCGTCCGAATCCCAGACATGATAACAGGCATGGCAAGCGGAATTTCAAACTTCTTGAGTCGCTCCCACCTAGTCATCCCAAAGGCAATCCCAGCCTCTTGCAGACTCGGATCAATTCCCTTGAGTCCAGTGATGGTATTTTGTAAAATCGGAAAAATCGCATAGATCACTAGAGCTGTCAAAGCTGGCAAGGTTCCAATTCCCATCAAGGGGATAAAGAGCCCCAACAAGGCCAGTGACGGGATAGTCTGGAAAATCCCTGCAATCTGCAAGACCCAGTCGGCCAATTTCTCATGATAGCGAAGATAAACAGCCAAGGGAATCGCGATAAAAATAGCTAGTAACAAGGTTAAAAGTGACAACTGCAAATGTTGAGATAGAGCTGTCAACCAATCACTAAAACGATCCTGAAAAGTTGCAATTAAATTAGTCATGAACACTACCTCCAAACAAGTCTGCTACAAAGTCTGTTGCAGGCGCTTTTAAAATTGTCTCGGGATTCGCTACCTGGCGAATTTCTCCATCCTGCAAGACAGCAATACGGTCCGCCAATTTCAGAGCTTCATCCGTATCATGGGTTACAAAAATCGTTGTCATCCCAAATTCTTTATGCAATTCTTTCGTCAGAATCTGCAACTGTTTTCTCGAAATAGCATCCAAGGCTGAAAAAGGTTCATCCATGAGGAGAATCTTAGGCTGACCAATCATAGCACGAACAATACCGACCCGTTGCTGTTCTCCACCAGATAATTCACTAGGAAGTCGATGTCCATACTCAGCCACTGGTAAACCAACCTTAGCCAAAAGCTCTTCTGTTTTCTGAGCAATTTCTTCCTTAGTCCAGCACTTCATTTCAGGAATCAGGGCAATATTTTCCGCGACCGTTAGATTAGGAAATAGGGCAATAGCCTGTAAAACATAACCAGTAGAAAGACGAAGATCCCGCTCGTCATAGTCTTTGATGCGCTTGCCATCCATATAAATATTTCCATCAGTCGGTTCCAAGAGACGGTTAATCATCTTAATCATGGTCGTCTTACCGGACCCAGATGGCCCAACTAAAACCATAAACTCGCCATTCTCAATCCGTAAATTAACATCTCTCAAGACATCTTTTTCTGTGTAACGTAAAGCTACATTTTTGTATTCAATCATTCTGTATCCTCAATTTAAAACTTCCCTCGATTGGTCAGGTCTTCTACCTTAGGCATGACTTCCTTATTATCCCAATTCTCCACAATTTTTCCATTTTCTAGACGGAAAATATCGTACTGGGAATAGGCAACTCCACCAATCTGAGTCTGACCATAGCTAACCACATAGTTTCCTTGTCCTAAGAGTTGGAAAACAAAGTCAAAAGTGGCCTTTACTTATAAACAGCTAATTTGCTCCATTTTAAACCTCATTTTCATCCTCTTTCAGATTAGCCAAAATTCTTTCTTGAAAGGCTTCAAACTGACGAATTTCTTCCTCTGAAAATCCTTTGTAAAAGATCGTATCCAATTTCTGACTGACACGATGCCCCACTTCTTTCTGAGACTGCCCCAACTCTGTTAAAACCAAATACTTCTTACGCTTATCTTCTCCACATGGACTAATAGTTACAAGATTTTGTTCCTCTAGGTTTTTTATCATCGTCGTCAGAGTATTATTAGCAAGTCCAGTCGCAAGCGCAATGTCTGTCGCAGTTGCACAGCCAGTTTCACTATTCCATAAAACCGCTAAAATCTTGCCCTGTTCACTCCGATAAAGAGCTTCAGGGTCTTGGCTCAGTAACTTTTGAAAAATCCGCCCATTCAACAAACGAATATGATGGGCTACCAAATGACTATCTTTCATAACACCTCCAATTTATTTCGATATCGAAAAGAATAAAACAATTGTAACACTCATCGTTCTAACTGTCAACTATTTCGATTTGGAAATAATTTTTCCCAGTAAAAAAATCTCCTACCCAAGATAGAAGATTTTAATCTTATAAACTTAATCCGTCATGTCCGATACCAACGTTCGATGCTCCAACGGAATACTGCACATAACTAGTAAGAAAATGAAACCTGACTGAATCCAGAAGAGGGCCAAGTCAAAAATTCCATGTACAGCAACCACTGTAAGGAAAGACAGATAAAGACCGATAATCGGACGTTTCCCCGACTCCTGACTCATATCCATCATCAATCGAACAGGAGCAACAGAAGACAAAACTAATAAAATAGTCCCCACAATTCCGTAACTCAGAATCGTATCGATATATAGACTGTGAGCATGTTCATGATAAGGAGCATTTATCCTAGGATAAGAGTGCATGTAGGTCAATGGCCCCTCACCCCAAAAAGGATTTTGCTTAAACAAGGCCATCCCAGCATCCCAGATAGAAATGCGCTCTTCCATAGAAGAATCCAAAGTCCCCATCCGAACTCCCAAATCACTAGAAAAGAGGAAACTCAAGCCAATCGCGAAGACCCCAATACTAAGCCAAAAGGCCTTCCAGTTTTTAATGGTCGTAAAGAGATAGATAATGGCTCCAGCGATAATAGCAGGAAAGGCAGTTCGATTTTGAGTAAAGTTCAAACCAAAGAGATTCACAAAGCCTGCAATCACACAGAATACTTTCAACCAATTCAACTTGGTCGTTGTAAACAGATAGAAGGCAATCATGATACAGAAACAACAAATAATTCCATAATAATTAGGATTAAAGAAGGTCACTTCTGCTCTATTCTGATGCCAGACCTGCATATTGGGTGAAAGAAAAGCATAGTTGAATTTCTTCACAATTTGGAAATGCTCTAAACTCGCAAAAGCAGCTGACAATACACTACCAAATAAGACGAGCTGCAAAATCAAGCGAAAGAATTTATGTGATAAAATCGACTGATAGTGCAAAAAGAAAATAGTAAAAAGAAAAATTCCTACCGAAGCCACAACTCCCATCCAATTTTGTGCAAAAACGGATATAACAGTACTATAGCCAAGAAAAAGAAGCAGCATCGGATGCTCCCCCATTTTCTGAAGAATACTTTTCATATCCCCTGTAAAAATTAAACTGATAATATATAAACAGAATACAACTACAAAAAGATAAAAGGGTAAAAAGATACTCAGGATAATTCCCAATAAAATCAGCTCTTTACTAGACAACCCTTTCAGCTTTTCAATAAAGCCTATTGATTTCAAAATGAATCCTTTCTCTCCAAATCAATTGATTCAGATAATAGTAAGCTACCCTATATTGTACCACTTTTTTAGCAATTTGAAAACAAAGGAAACGTTTTCTAAAATAAAAACCCTATTTTATCAACCATATCAAGGCTTCAAAATGTTACTTCAATTCCGTTCTCAATTACCCGATAAGTCTGATTTTGCAAATCAATTTCTGCTACTGCTGTTACGGACTTATCTTTATTTTGACGTTTGATTACAATGCTGTGGGCTGTTGGTGTTTTAACGTCAATAGTTCCTTCTAAATCAAATGCTTCTGAACGATTACGGAAAGAAAATAGATTGAGAAGGGCCTTCACTACAGGACGTTGGACTTCTTCTGCTATTTCCTCATTGCTATAGTAATGACGATTAATATTTCGACCTTCTTTGGTTTCTTCTAATAATTCCAGGTCATTCTTTCCTGCTAGTAGACCCACATAGTAGACTTGGGGAATACCTGGGGCAAAAGCTTGAATCAGACGGGCAAGGAAATACTTGACATCATCATCTCCAAGCGCAGAATAGTAGGTTGAATTGATTTGGTAGATATCTAGATTGTTATACTCTGCACTGGAGTACTTACGTTTGACATTCGCTCCAACCTTATAGAGCTCATTTGAAGCATAGTCAATTTCTTCATCGGTCAGGATATCCTTGACATCCACCACTCCAATCCCATCATGGGTATCTAGTGTCGTAAATTGCTTCATCGGGCTCATCTTTAACCACTTGGCTAAGCGCTCTGTTCTGGAACTGTAAAGAGTATAAAGTGTCACCATTGGAAGAGCAAAATCATAAACATAGTAATCATGGTCTGCTATTTTAAACTGAATCGAATAATGTTCATGAATCTCAGGTAAGAGCTCTGTCCCATACTCAGCAGCGATATCTCGAACTTTGTCCAATAAATCCCAAATATCTGGTTCTACAAAGAAATCATTAGTATCCAATTTCTTCACTGCATAAGCAAAGGCGTCTAGACGAATCAAATCACACCCATTACTTGCCAAGTGCTGAATGGTCTTACGGATAAATTCCATAGTTACTTCTTTGGTCACATCAAGATCAATCTGCTCCTCACCAAAGGTATTCCACAAATGTTCGACTGACCCATCTTCAAAAACAATCTCTTGCTTTGGTGCACGATCCTTACGCTTGTAAATTAAATCTACATCAGACTGTGTCGGACGGTTTTCTGGCCAAAACTTATCCCAGTTTAAAAAGAGATCTTTAAATTCACTGGCTTCATGTTTTTCTTGATAGTCCTTATAATACTTAGATTGACGAGAAATATGATTAATCATAAAGTCAAACATAAGATAATATTTCTCACCTAAACGCTTAACATCCTCCCAATCACCAAAAGCTGAATCCACTTCGTCGTAGTCAACTGGCGCAAATCCACGATCACCTGTTGATGGGAAAAATGGTAGAAGGTGAACTCCCCCAATAGCATCTCCAAAATACTCTTCCAAATTCTCATATAAGTCTTTAAGATTATTTCCCAGACTATCTGAATAGGTAATCAACATGGTTTTATTCTGAATTGGCATCATTACTCTCCTTTTTCTAATTGAAGCCAAGTCTTATATGACTTGGCTTCGTAAATCAAGTTCATGTTATACTCTTCGAAAATCTCTTCAAATCACGTCAGCTTTATCTGCAACCTCAAAGCTGTGCTTTGAGCAACCTGCGGCTAGCTTCCTAGTTTGCTCTTTGATTTTCATTGAGTATTAAATCTCTGTTTATCATCAAACTCGTACTAATATAGACTGTGATAAACTAAGTACTACTTTCTTGTTTTCTACATAGAATTATCAACAAGCTGAACCCTTCCTCTGTGTCAAAGACTATAGATTCTATGAGTTCTTCTTACTTCACTGCTCCGTTGCTCATGCCTGAAATAATATGTTTTTGGAAGATGAGGTAGACGACAGTAATTGTTACAATTCCTACAATATAGGATGCAAAACTTGGCCCATAGTCATTAAAATACTGACCTTGGTAGTTGTACTGGAAGAGAGGCAAAGTCCACAGCTTGGAATCCTTATTCAAAATTAACAATGGCAACATAAAGTCATTCCAGAACCATAATGCATTGATAATCAAGGTTGTAGCATGCATGGGCTTCAGCATTGGAAAAATAATCCGACGGTAAGTTGTAAATCGATCAGCCCCATCAATTTCTGCAGCTTCATCTAAACTATCTGGTACACTGATTTTAATATAACCAACATACAAGAAGAGGGTCTGTGGAATTGCATAAGTTAGATAGAGTAGTACCAACCCCCACATATTTGCTAGGCCGAGTTTGCTCATCATAACTGTGATAGGAATCATAATCACCTGAAATGGAACAAATATTCCTAAAATCAAGAGCGAATACATAATTGCAAAGGCTTTTTTCTTGGACATATTTCGAGCAATGGAATAGGCTGCAGCTGGTATAAAGAAGGCTACTACAATCAATGATAACACCGTAATAACAGCTGAATTCCAGAAATAGCCTCCAATCCCATCCGAAACCAATCGTTCATAATTGCTTAATGTAAAAGGATTTGGCAAACCAAAGAAATGATTCATGATATCCTTGGTTGTCTTGAAGGAACTAAAAACCGTTACCAACAAAGGAACAAGTATAAGAATACCACCTACTATCAAGAGGACATACTTCCAAAACTGATTCAATTTTTCTTCTTTTTTCATGTGTAAGACTCCCCTATTAGATTTCAAATTTCTTTGATAGTTTGATTTGGATCAGAGAAACAATTCCAATAATTAAGAATAAAATCAAGGCAATTGCATTCGCATATCCATATTGATTACTCTTGAAGGCATAGTTATAGACTAAAAGACCAAGAGACGTTGTAGCATTATTTGGGCCACCACTCGTCAAGGCAAAAATTTGGTCAAAGGCAGTCAAACCAGACTTAAGAGCTAGGATAAAAACCATAGAAATCGTTGGCAACAAATATGGTAATTCAATTTTCCAAAAAGTTTGTTTGCTTGTTGCACCATCAATTGATGCCGCCTCCAAAATATCAGATGGAATACTCTGAAGACCAGCAAGAAAGAGAATAATTGGCATTGCTACTCCTTGCCATAGAAGAACAAAAATGGTTGCTACTACCGCACCGATCGGTGTTCCTAATAGACTTTCTTGTAAAAAACTAATCCCTAAAATTTTTCCAATCGTTGGAAGACCATAGTTAAAGAATTGTTTAAAAATCAAGGAAACTGTCAAACCAGACAAAACCGCTGGGAAAAAGAACCATGCTCTAAAGAAGGTCTGCCCTTTCATCTTAGAATTTAAGGCTCGAGCGACAACCATCCCAATTGTAATCTCTCCAATAATCAATGCCAGGGTTAAAATCAAAGTAAAAGCAATGGCTGTGAAGAATTTCCCATCAATCATCAGCAATTTGTAGTTATTCAAACCAACAAATTTATAATTATAGGTCAATCCAGTCCAGTTAGTCAAACTATAGAAAGCACCTTGTACCATCGGAAAGTAAAAGAAGATAGCTTGTAATGCAAGCGGGATGAGCAAAAAGGTCCAACCCCAGTATTTATTTAAAAATTTTCGAATAGCCATATCATCTTAACTCCTATTCTAGTCCAAATCTGCCTTCATTGGATTAAAGAAAGCATTGAGATTGTTTGCCATATTTTTTAGATTTTTATCCATCAAGTAACCTGCACTTAGATTGAAAAAATCTTCTTCAGAATTCCAGTGTTGGCCCAACCAAACATAATGTTTATCCGTAAATGCTAGTTTAGAAATCTCTGCAAGTGCTGAATCTTCTTTTTCCTGTACACCTTTCACCGCAACTGGTGATCCATCCACATCATAATATGCTTGCATAGCTTTTGAACTAGTCATATAGCTGATAAATTCTTCGGTTTCTTTAGGATGTTTGGTAGTAGCTGAAGTTGATAATGCCATGTCCCCTGCACCAACAGTGACCTCTTTTCCTACTTCGTCTCCTGGGAAGGCAAACATCCCCACATCAAATTTTGAATCCTGTTGATTAATTGCCGCTAATGCCCATGATCCTTGTGGCATCATCAAGGCTTTTTCATTCGAGAATGCTACCACCGCATCATTATAAGAGGCACCACGCCATCCATCTTGAGCATTATCCGCCAACAAATCTAGTCGTTCTGCATCTGCTTTTAAAATAGCATCATCTGCAGAGATAGCGTTTGGTTTTGAAAAGCGAAGGTAATTATTAGCCGAGTCTCCACTTCCAGTAATAGTAATGAGAGAAAGTTGGTGATAACCGTTTAATGTCCATCCTTCATTGCCTGCAACTGCAAACGGAGAATTCCCACTATCTTTTATCTTTTTAACAATCTCTTGAAACTCTTTAAAAGTCTTCGGTTCCTCAAGTCCTAATTCTTTAAACTTTGTTTTATTGTAATAGATTCCATAAAGGTTAGCAGTTAAAGGAACACTATAAATCTTATTATTGATTGCATACTTTTCTGCATAGTCATTCTTAATGTTCTCAAGATAAGATTTCCCTGTCATATCTGTAAAGTAACCTGCTTTTGCCCACTCCTGAAAATCCATATTTTGAGGATAGATATTAACAATATCTGGAACATCTCCTGATAAAATCCGAGTCTTCAGAACAATTCCAGCTGCCGGAACAGTCGTCAGTTTTACATCAATAGTAGGATGATCCTTTTCAAAATTATCTACAATTTTTTGCAAAGTATCCGCCATTTCGGTCTTCTGGTTAAAAAATTCAATCGTTACCTTTCCATCAGTCGATTGATTATTCTGACCACAAGCTGCTAGGCCTAGTAAACTAACCCCAGCTACTAAAAGAAAACCTGCTTTCTTATACCATTTCATTGGAAAGCCTCCTTTATAAAATTATACACCTTTATTATAGTCTTCTAAAAATATACTGTTTACTCAAAAAATCTCCCTGGGATAAGATAACAGTTAAACCTGCATACATGAGTTCTGCACCTGAGTAAACTACTCCATTTTCCTGTAATTCATACAGTCCCTCTTCAACCAAATCTTTTAACTTTAAAGTTGTTTCCATGGTCTCTACAACAGATAAAACGCGAACATAGGTTACAATCGTTTGATTTCCGTAGTTAAATTGTACAGCTGCTTCATTGGATGCAGACTCGGGATTGATTAACCTATACTGTTGTCCTAACTGAACTACTGGTCGTAATTCTTTATACAAGTTCACCTGATTAGCAATCTCAGCTTTCTCTTCATCTGATAAACTTGTCAAATCAAGCTCATATCCCAAATTTCCCATCATTGCTACATGTCCACGTGTTTCTAATGGTGTCGTTCGCCCCATCTGATGATTCGGTACTGCTGACACATGAGCCCCCATAGAAATGGTTGGATAGAGATGAGATGATCCGTATTGAATTGGTAAACGTGCAATAGCATCAGTATTATCACTAGCCCAGACTTGTGGGAAATAACGCATCATACCAAGATCATTTCGTCCACCACCACCAGAGCAGGACTCAAAGAGAATATGGCTGTGCTTCTCTGTCAGATAAGAAACGAGTTCGTAAAGCCCCAGCATGTACTGATGAGATTGCATCTGTGTCTCTAGATAGTTAGATCCATTCCCTAGCTTAGTAATATTACGATTCATATCCCATTTGATGTAGTCAATCTCATGATAAGATAGGAGTTGATCTAAGACATTTTTCAAGTATTCTACTACCTGAGTATTGGCAAGATTAAGTACTAATTGATTCCGAGAATAGGTATGATCATATCCTGGAACCTGAATAGCCCAGTCAGGATGTTTACGATACAAATCACTATCTACAGAAATCATCTCAGGTTCTAACCAAAGTCCAAACTGTAAACCTCTTTCGTGGATATCTGAAATCAGACTTTCTAGACTTCCACCCAGTTTTTCCTCATTCACACTCCAGTCACCTAAAGCACGATTATCATCAAAGCGATTGCCAAACCAACCATCATCTAATACAAAAAGTTCAATGCCAACTTTCTTAGCTTCATCTGCTAACTCTAACAGTTTTTGTCTCTGAAAGTCAAAGTAAGTAGCTTCCCAGTTATTAATTAGAATTGGGCGTTCTTTTTTAGAAAAGTTACTTGGCATAATGTGCTTCAGTACAAAATTCTGACTTTCATGACTAACACCAGTTAATCCCTTATCTGAATAGGTCACTATAGCTACCGGTGTTTCAAAGTATTCCTCAGGGTCTAACTTCCAAGAAAAGTTTTCCGGATTAATCCCAATAGCCAGCCGAACTTCATTCAATTGATTCTTTTGAACAAAAGCTTCAAAGTTTCCACTATACATTAGTTGAATAGCAAACACATTTCCAGCATCCTCTGTGACTCCTTGATCACATAGTAGAAGAGCTGGTGTTTGAGCATGACCAGAAGCTCCACGGTTCGAACTAATCGAAAAGATTCCTTGTTCTACCTGTTGACGTCTGACAGTCTTTTCACGAGCATAAGCACCCTGCATAGTTACGATTTCGTAAGCTGCAGTAGGGAAATCAGCCATAAAAGAAAAATCTTTATGGATGACAACTTCCTGATTACTATTATTCTCCAATATACTGTAGCTAGCAATTGTCGTATCATTATCAAAAGCAGTATAATACAAAGTCAGACTAAGTTGAGCCTTAGAATCTTCTAACATTAAGACAAGAGTCTCTGTATCGTCCATGCTATGTGGAGAAGGTAAGCCCTGTGGACCATTCTGACCTTTTAAAATCTTTGCTTCTACAAATCGAAAGTCTGTTACTTCAGTTACACTATGCTGAATCTGTATAGTTGGTTTTCTAAAATCTCCTAAGCCATGTTGTCCAAAAATTTGACGTTGCGTATCTAAACTAAAGGTTCGATTAGTAGCTATTGGATTTCCTGAAAAGGCATGGTCTCGTTCATAAACACTATTGGAACCTTTATAGTTCTTAATAGGCTTTCCTAAATGTTTCAAAAGTAAGTACCCATCACGATTTTCAATAATCAAACTTAGATTTTTACTTTCAACATAAAATAGATTATTCTCTATCCTAATTCCCATTTACTTCACCTCATCACTTTACTGATTATATTTTATCACCCGAAAACGCTTTCCAAAATAGAAAAATGTCTCAAGAATATGGTAAAATGTTAGGTAGGAGGTAGCACATGCTAGTTTTTTCAGAATACCAGACTGGAACAATTGACCTTTCCCTAAGCTTTTATGGATATGAGGAATGCACACCTAAATACTCTTTTGGTCCAGCAATTCGAGATACATACGTTCTGCATTACATTACCAAAGGACAAGGAACATTTCATTACAAGGGTAAAATTGTTGATTTAAAAGAGGGAGATTTCTTTCTATTAAAACCAGAGGAACTAACCTTTTATCAAGCAGATAGTAAAGAACCTTGGGCCTACTACTGGTTAGGAATCACTGGAGGGAAAGCTCCTGACTATTTTGCTCTTTCTCAAATTTCTGATCAATCCTATCTCATCCAATCTGAAACTTGTCATACCCAGACCACTGCAAAACTCATCTCAGACATTGTCCGCTTCGCTCAGATTACCAAATCAAATGAATTAGCTCAACTCCATATCATGGGACAACTCCATGAACTGATGTTTCATCTGGGAACTATTGCTCCCAATCAGAAGAAAAAGAATATTTCATCAACCTACCAACTCTATCTTGAATGCAAACGATTAATTGATAGCCACTATCCTCAATCACTTACAATTCAAGATTTAGCAAAAGAACTATCCGTTCACAGAAGCTACTTATCAAGCGTATTCAAAGAATTTAACACCTTATCTCCAAAAGAATACTTACTATACGTTCGAATGTATCGAGCTAAACAACTCCTCGAAAATACCCAAGAGTCAATCAAGGTAATTGCATACTCGGTAGGCTTTTCAGATCCACTACATTTTTCTAAAGCTTATAAACAATACTTTAATCAGACTCCAAGTCAAACAAGAAAAGAATATTCTCAACACCAACTAGTGAGAAAGGAAACACTATGAAATCTTACCAAGCCGTCTACCAAATTCTAGTTAAAGAAACCGACTATGTCAGCGGAGAAAAAATCGCAGAAGAACTATCTCTAAGCCGAACATCAATTTGGAAAGCCATCAAGCGTTTAGAACAAGAAGGCATTGAAATTGATAGTATCAAAAACAAAGGCTATAAACTGGTGAATGGAGACCTTATTCTTCCAGAACTTCTAGAACAAAATCTTCCAATTAAAATCAGTTTTAAACCCGAAACAAGATCAACACAACTCGATGCAAAAGAAGCAATTGATTTAGGAAATGAAGCAAATACCCTCTATCTAGCTTCCTATCAAACAGCTGGCCGAGGCCGTTTTCAACGCTCCTTCTACTCCCCACAAGGTGGCATTTATATGACACTCCATCTCAAACCAAATCTTCCCTATGACAAATTACCGTCCTACACACTACTTGTAGCTGGAGCTGTCTACAAAGCCATTAAGAACCTAACTTTAATAGATGTCGACATAAAATGGGTCAATGATATCTACCTAAACAATCATAAAATTGGAGGAATCCTTACTGAGGCAATGACCTCTGTAGAAACTGGCTTAGTCACAGATATCATTATTGGAGTAGGAATCAACTTCACAATCAATGATTTTCCACAAGAATTAAAAGAAAAAGCTGCTAGTTTATTTAAAGTACCAGCACCTATAACAAGAAATGAATTAATCATAGAGATCTGGCGTGCTTTCTTCGAAACACCTGCAGAAGAGCTATTATACCTATACAAAAAACAGTCCTTCGTTCTAGGAAAAGAAGTGACTTTCACACTGGATCAAAAAGACTACAAAGGACTTGCTAAAGATATCTCTGAAAATGGTAAACTTTTAGTTCAATGTGATAACGGAAAAGAAATCTGGCTCAATAGCGGAGAAATTTCACTCAAGAGTTGGAAGTAATAATAAACTAGCACAACCATAAAATCAACAATATATACAAATTTTAGTATTTCTTCAGCCCACTACAGTTGACAAAGAGCGCAAAAAAACTTCAGATAAGTAATCCAATTAAGTTTTACAAATCTGAAGTTTTTATTCTACTATTCTTAAAAATACAAAAAAAAAGAGTTATAAACTCTCAATAAAACGGAGAATAAGGGATTCGAACCCTTGCGCCAGTTACCCGACCTAACGATTTAGCAAACCGTCCTCTTCAGCCTCTTGAGTAATTCTCCTATTAATGGGCACGAGTGGACTCGAACCACCGACCTCACGCTTATCAGGCGTGCGCTCTAACCACCTGAGCTACGCGCCCAAGTTAAAAACTTGGTAATTTGAACAAAGTTCAAAGCGGGTGACGAGAATCGAACTCGCGACAACAGCTTGGAAGGCTGTAGTTTTACCACTAAACTACACCCGCATACATACTATAAGTAAAAATGGCGCGAGACGGAATCGAACCGCCGACACATGGAGCTTCAATCCATTGCTCTACCAACTGAGCTACCGAGCCTTATTGCGGGAGCAGGATTTGAACCTACGACCTTCGGGTTATGAGCCCGACGAGCTACCGAGCTGCTCCATCCCGCGTTAATACAAAAGGAGGATGTGGGATTCGAACCCACGCACGCTTTTACACGCCTGACGGTTTTCAAGACCGTTCCCTTCAGCCGGACTTGGGTAATC
>NZ_RJOH01000007.1:0-89418 GCF_003942995.1 Streptococcus mitis
TTTTATATTCATCACTTCCTATTTTAATAAGCTGTATAGTTTTATTATCAATTACTAAATTTACTCTATCATCGTTACATTTCTCGATTTTCCCAAGTATTTCCTCTTTATCATTATAGATAACATTATCTTCATCAAAAGTGAAAAAACTACCCAAAAATTTAATTCTATTACCATCAATATTTAATAAGAATTTTCTCACAATAATATCTTGGTTCGTAAATTTATTTATTGTAATCATATTCCAATTTCCATATAAATATTTTTGACTAGATGGTAATCCAAGCATGATTTGAATTTTTTGTCTTAGTTTCTTAAAATAAATTAAAAATAAAAAAAGAGGATATGTTATTTCTAATACAATAAATCTATAAAGTCCAGTTAGCAACATCGTATAAATCGAAGCATTATTAACATCAGGACGGGGATAAATTAAAGAGGAAGCATAAATTATTGGGACAAGAAATAATACTGATATTTTTATAACCGAAAGTTGTTTTTGTCGTTGCTTTGTCACTTTTATATTAAATACATCCTCTAGAGTGTCAGTTGTCAATAATAAAGTAGCTACTGCTGTGATTGCCGAAACTAGAGCGGATTCAGATGGATTAATAAAAAATAATAAAATTGAAAAAATAATTACAAAAAAGATTAAAAATGTTCCAGTCAGTATCGCCCTTGAATTTGATCTTATCTTTATAAAACTCTCTATAAATATCGTTAATATAGAAATAAGTAATATCCATTTTTGACTATTATTTAACATAGAAAATAAAGTAAGAAACTCTATCAGACCTAATGAAATTGTTATACAATAATTGAAGCCTTTTTCTAGTTTATTTTTTCTTTTTGAAACAAAGTAAGTCACTAACAATTTTATTATAGAAAAAACCGAAACTAAAACTAATAAAACTTGATCTGTCATACCCCAAATAGAAATGAAGTGATAGCCAAGAAATAACGTTATTATAAATATAATAGTGTCAATAATAGACGAGAGAAAAAGAGGCTTTATTTCTTCTTTTTTCATTTAAAATTTAGACTCCTTAAAATAAATTAATAGGTGGTTTACAAAATATATTCAAAATAATAGAAAAATTTTCAGTTTCTTGGTTATAACATTTGACACGCACTCCCATAGCGATTTGTTTGTTTGTCTCGTACTATACGTAACTTGACAGACTAGTAGTCATATAAATAGTTTTCATTTATCATTACTACCCTTTTTGAAGGCTCCTATAAAATAAAATCAAAAATTAGAAATAAAATAATTAAGACGTATAAATTTTAGAAATTTTAGGATAGCTAACTTCATTATGGAACTTGATTTTTATCAAGTATTGTTGAAATTATGGCTTTAAATACCTTTGATGACAGTAGTTATATATTATTATATCATATCAATTAAATTGTTTCAAATTTGCTAACATTTGGTCTTCTATTCTATTAAAAAGGATAAAAGACGGCAAACTCCTTTCATCCTTTTCATTACTCTTGACGCTGACCAAAGTCCTTAATCATCTGCTCCATTTCTTGTCGACTCGGAGTTGTCAGCATATAAAGGTAATCTCCTTGAAGTTCTGCAAAGGCCGCTGGCATGATTTTTTTAACCTTGAACTGGTGAGTGTATTTGGCAAGCAAGTCCTCCTCAGAATAAACATAGTGAGCATTTGCACGACGGGATGTAGCTAAACAATATTGAGATTCAAAGTCTGACGCTGGGAACTCTTCTCCTGCGACAATAGCTGCATAGCCACGATAGAGGTCCAAGGAATGGGCAAAGTTATAAACATCAATGGTAAAACCACCTGCAGGACGGTTATTGTACTCAATGGCAATATAATCATCCCCCTCACGGAAGAACTCAATATGGAAGAAACGTTCTTTCATACCAAATTCCTTAACAATCGCTTCACCATACTTACGAAGTTTGGGCTCCATATCCTTGAGAACGTAATAAGAATTGTCCATCTTGTAAATCATGAGATCAAGCGGTGTATAGGCGTAGTCAAAAGTTGTTGAAAAGACAATCTTACCATCCTTGTCTACGAGCCCGTCAAAGGTACAGATTTCGCTGGAAGTGACAAATTTTTCAAAGAAGTAAACGGTCGAATGGTCCCATTCTTGCTTGAAGTGATTGATATCGTCCTCTGTCTCAAGCTTAAAGGTGGCGGCCGCTCCCACTCCGTTATCAGGTTTGGCAATCATTGGAAGACCAATTTCTTTCACTGCTTGATCAACATCTGCTTCCGTCTTGATAACAGCTCCAGGTACCACAGGGACACCTGCTTTTTTGAAAAGTTTCTTCATTTCAGACTTATATTTCGTCTTTTTGAGATCCTCTGGTTTGGCACCAAAGACATTGAATTGTTCTCTGAGTGCTGCGTCCAGCTCTAGCCAATATTCATTGTGGGACTCGATACGGTCAATTGGGCCATGTTTATAAAATAGAAAAGCAACTGCACGTTTGACTTCATCTATGTTCTCAAGGTTATCTACACGGAAATACTCGGTCAGGCTATTGCGTAAAGGTTCATCCAATTGCTCGTAAGGTTCTTGGCCAATTCCCAAGACTGTGATGCCTTTATTAGCTAGTTCAATGGTAAACTGTTGAAAGTTTTGCGGATAGTAGGGAGAAATAACAAGGTAATTCATAGGTAACTCCTTTTATAAATAGAGATTGCCAAGGAAATAAGGCATTTGTTTGCGCCACCATTCCCAGTCGTGGGCGACATCGTGTCCCCATTCAGCAAACCAGGCTGGAATTTGTTTCTGGTCAAAGGCTTCTTTGAGCTTATAGAAAGATGGTAGACCGTCTTGTTCCCAGGCACCAAGACCCGTACACAGCACAATCTCTGCCTGACGATAACGGTCAATAAACCAGCCGTCGTTCTGGTTCCAGATATAATCTACTGGCGAGTTTTGGTAAATGGCATCGTCATTGTAGTAATCGCCGACAAAGAAACGTGCATCGTAAACACCACTAAGAGCAATCACCTTGGTAAAGACATCTGGATGTTGGAGAAAAAAGTTGACTGCATGGTAGGCGCCCATCGAGCAACCTGTCGTCATCATACCATCAAACCAACCTGTCTTATGCTTGATAAAAGGAATGGCCTCCTCAATCACATAGCGTTCGTAGGCACGGTGCATCTCCGCCTGGTCATGACTATTTTTCCAAGTGGCCAACCAGCTCTCACTATCCACACTGGATAGGGTAAAGAACTGGACACGACCTTCCTCGATAAAGGAAGCACAGGCATCAATCATGCCAAAATCATAGTATTCGTTGTGACTACCACCTGATGAAGCAAAGACCACAACTGGAATCCCAGCATGTCCATAACGATTAAGGTACATTTCACGGTTAAGATTGCCACTCCAGTGGCTAAGGTTTTCAATATGCATTGGCTTTCTCCTTTCCTAACTTACCATTTTTCTGCAAAAAATCTCAGACAGTCTGGTAAATTTTCCGACCAAGGGATTTCACTATGGATGGCACCAGACTGAACTTTCAAGACAAGATTATCCAGATGAACTCCCTCAGCAATCAAATCATGGTAATAGCGTAGCGAAGAGTCTATATAGGCTTGTTTGATATTACCAGCCATCAGGGTCTTGTCCGTATCATCCGCTTCTTCCGTTCCCACATAGATAAAGATACGCTGCTCAGGCGATAATTTCTGGCGCTCGATGTAGCGATTAAAGGCTTCTTGATGGAGCCAGTTAGCAGATGAAAAGACCCCTAGACAGCCAATTTTGTCTTGGTATTCCAAACCGATAAACTGGGTAATATTGCCGCCTAGTGAGGAGCCAATCATAGCCGTATGCTGGCGTTCAGCTTTGGTACGGTAGGTCTCATCGATAAAGGGCTTGACCACCTCCATGACAAACTCGGCATACTCCACACCCTTACCACCAAACTGCTGCCCTGGGATAGGAGATTCTTGGAACTTCCAAGCCGCATACTCATTCATCCGCTCCATACCATCATTGTCAATGGCAACGACAATCATGCGACTGATATCAGGATTACGCTTAATAGCTGGGATAATCTTCCATGAATGGCCAATGAAAGACTCCTTGCTATAAAAAACATTTTGCCCATCATGAAAGTAAACAACAGGATAGGAACGATCCGTGTCTCTCTCATAATCTTTAGGCAGAAGAACACGTACACGACGTTCCTTACCTGTATAAGGAACCTTGAGTTTGTGTTCTTTCATTTTTAAATAAAAGTAGGATTGATTCATTGTCAGAAAACTCTCTATATTCAAAATTTTATTTTATTATATCACAATTATAGAAAAAAAGTTAGTTTTGCTTCCATTTTTGGAATTAAAAACTAACTTTTTCATCTATTTTTCTAAATTCTTCTGGATTTTCTGATTAGAGAAGATTGTCAATCAAGTCATCCACTTCATCTTTTTCAGCCTGCGGTGTAATCTCAGTAATCATGATTCCAGCCACAGCTCGCTCTACTAATCCTTCAACATCCATACGCGCTTCGTACTGCTCCGCATTCTTAATCTTAGGATTTGTTTTCGGACGATCTGGCGCAAAAATGGTACAACAGTCTTCAAAAGGCTGGATAGAAATTTCAAAGGTGTCAATTTCCTGAGCAATGTCAATGATTTCCAACTTATCCATTGTCACAACTGGACGGATGATGGGAGTGTTGGTAACTGCATTGATAGCCTGCATGCTCTCCAAGGTCTGGCTGGCTACTTGACCTAGGCTTTCCCCATTGATGATAACTAAACCATTTCGTACCTCACGAATACGGTCAGTAATCCGCATCATAAAGCGACGAGTTAGAGTCATCAAGTAAGCTTCTGGCGCTTTAGCCTTGATTTCCTCTTGAATCTCTGTAAAAGGAACTTCGATAAACTGGATATTTCCACCAAACTTGGTTAATTTACGGGTCAAATCTTGGGCTTTTTTAAGAGCACCAGGACTCGTGTATGGTGGACTGGCAAAGTGAACGGCCTCAATATCTACCCCACGCTTAAGAGCAAGATAACCTGCTACAGGTGAGTCAATCCCTCCTGACAACATGAGCATCCCTTTACCTGAAGTTCCAACTGGCAAACCACCAGCCCCACGAATAGTTTCAAAAGAAAGATAGGCTGCTTCTTCACGGATTTCCACCTGAAGATTGATGTCAGGACTTTTCATTTGAGCTTGCACATTTGGAATGGCTTCGAATACAGCTCCTCCAAGTGTTTGATTGAGTTCACGACTATCCAACTCAAAGTTGTGGTCGCTACGCTTGCTAGAAATTTTAAAGGTCATGCCATCCTTGTAGATGTCCTGCATAATCTCTTGGACAGCAGACTTCAGAACTTCTACAGATTTTTCAACCTTATAAACAGGGGAAAAGTTTTGAATTCCAAAAACTTGTTTGAGTGATTCTGCTACTGCTGTGTAATCTGCTCCATTGAGGTAAGCGTGGGCACGGTCACGATCTGCTGTTACCTTAACTTGGGGATAGATAGACAAAACGTCTGAAATATTATTGCGAAGTTTATTGATGAAACGCATACGGTTTTTACCCTTGGTTGACAGCTCACCGTAGCGAATCATAATTTCTGAATATTGCATAAATGCTCCTATCTTACTTTTCTAGTTTGATTGTAAATCAATTTTAACTTGGTCAAAAACTGCTCGACCTGACTCATATCATTTTCAAGGTCTAGGCTAAGACGCACAGCTGACTGGGCCTTATCTTTATCCACTCCCATGGCAATCAGGGTTCCTGCAGGTTTCCCAGCCTTGGACGAACAAGCCGATGTCGTTGAGATGAAAATATCATAGTCTTCAAAGGCGTGAACGATGACTTCACCACGAACTCCCTTAATTCCAAAAGTTAGGATATGAGGGGCAAAATCTTCCTCATCTGAAAAGACAAAAATATCTGGATAATCCAGAAGTGCTTGACGAATCACTGCCTTCATCTGCCCAGTCTTGCTCCTAAAGATATCTAGCTTTTCCATAGATAAACGGAGAGCCTTGGCTGTCGCTGCAATTCCTGCCACATTTTCAGTTGTCGAACGGTAATCACGTTCCTGACCACCACCTGTTAACAGAGGCGTAATCTTCTTGCCAGACTTGATATAGACAAAACCAACACCACGAACTCCGTGGAACTTGTGACCAGAGAAAGTCGCGAAATCCACTCGATCAGTCAAATATTTTTCAGTCGGAATTTTAGCAAGTGCTTGAACCGCATCAACGTGGAAGGAAATAGTCGGCTTGTCTGCTAACAGTTCTGAAATAGCTTGAATAGGTTGAATCGAGCCAATTTCATTGTTCACAGCCATGACGGAAACGAGGGTCGTATCAGGTCTTATCAAATCTGCTAGTGCCTCAACATTCACAAATCCTTCCTCATTAACCGGAGCAAAATCCACTTCAAATCCTTGACTTTTCAGCCAGAGAGCTGATTCTTTGACTGCCGGATGTTCAATGGCTGATACGATGATGTGCTTGCCAAACTGGGCTTTTTCAAAGGCCACACCCTTGATAACCCAGTTATCCCCTTCTGTTCCACCAGAAGTAAAGAAGATTTCCTCACTTTTCTTACCGATTAAATCCGCAATCTGTTGCCGAGAAGCATCTAAGATTCGTGTTGCCTGGTCTCCCAAACGATGGAGACTAGATGGATTTCCTAAAATTTTTGAAGCGACCTGCATATAAGTTTCAAGTGCTTCAGGATAGGACTTGGTCGTCGCCGAATTATCAAAGTAAATCATGTTTTCTCACGCTTTCTAAAATCACTCCTTCTATTGTATCATGAAACGGAGCCTGCGACAAGAAAGGGCAATTCCTCTTTTTTTAAGATTTTTTTAAAGAAATGCGGTATAATAAATTTTAATTAAAGGAGAGAATGTATGTCTAATTATCGTAGAACTTCAAAACCAAAAACAGAACACATCAAAAAAGGCTTTACAGTCTTTCAAAAAACCGTTGCTACTATCGGCAGTATCCTTGGCTTAATTACCGCTAGTATCACTATCATGAACGCCTTGGATAATAACAAAAATACTAAAAAAGAACCTACGACAACCCAGACGACAACAATTGTCAAAGAAATTCAAAAGGAATCCCCTAAGGAAAACACTAGTCCCAATAAGGAAACTAACACTACCCAAGAAAAAACACAGCAAGAGGAAACACCAAAATCTAGCGTCAAGGAAGAGAAAAGAGAAGAGCAGAAAGCAGCAACTCAGGAATCTACTACTCCTGCTCCAAGTAAACCCACTACTGAAAATGAAAAACAGTCCAATACCCCAACTTCGGAAAATAAAACTAATCAATAATCACTAAAATAGCTTCCCTCCAAATTTGGAAAGAAGCTATTTTTTTATTGTTGTAAAACTTTTCTTGGTTTGGTACCTTCAGCTGGACCAATGACACCTGCCATCTCCAGTTCTTCCATAAGGCGGGTCGCACGGTTAAAGCCAACTGATAAACGACGCTGAATCATGGACGCACTGGCTTTCTGCGTCTCGATGACCAAAGCCTTGGCTTCTTCAAAAAGCGGATCCCCACCAGATTCACCATCTGAAAATTCTCCGTCATTTTCAGAAACCTCACCTGGATCAAAACTCTCATCGTAGTCTGCATCTGCCTGAGCCTTGATATAGTTTACGATGCGTTCGACATCATCATCCGAGATAAAAGAGCCTTGCAGACGAACTGGGTGGTTTTCATCAATCGGTTTAAAGAGCATGTCGCCTCGACCAAGCAGTTTTTCAGCTCCATTTTCATCCAAGATGGTTCGTGAATCTGTACCTGAAGAAACTGCAAAAGCCACTCGAGATGGTACATTGGCCTTGATGAGACCAGAAATGACATCAACGGATGGACGCTGGGTTGCAAGAATCATGTGGATACCGGCAGCACGTGCCTTCTGCCCAAGACGGATAATGGCATCTTCCACCTCCTTGCTAGCCACCATCATGAGGTCAGCCAACTCATCCACAATCACAACAATAAGTGGCAGAGGAAGCTGCTTGTATTCAGACTGGGCATTGAACTCTTCTACCTTGGCATTAAAACCTGCAATATTACGGACTCCTACCTTGGCAAAGAGTTCATAACGATTTTCCATCTCATCCACAACCTTTTGCAGAGCCTTGCTGGCCTTACGTGGATTGGTCACAACTGGAATCAAGAGGTGGGGAATATCATTGTAAACAGATAACTCAACCATCTTGGGATCGACCATCATAAATTTAACTTGATCTGGCCTCGCCTTCATGAGAATGCTAGCGATAATACCGTTAACTGCTACTGACTTACCTGAACCCGTCGAACCTGCGACAAGCAAGTGGGGCATCTTGGAGAGGTTAAATGCTCTTGCGGTTCCATTAACAGCCTTCCCTAAAGGAATTTCCAAGAGATTTTCTGCTTTCGTTTGAGATTGTTCCCATAGTTCGCGGAAAGAAACTGTCGCAATCTCAGAGTTAGGTACTTCGATTCCGACTAAGGATTTCCCTGGGATAGGTGCTTCAATCCGGACATCCTTGGCTGCCAAGGCTAGAGCGAGGTCATCTGCTAGATTGGAAATGCGGTTAACCCGTACACCGACTGCTGGCTTGACTTCATACTTGGTCACTGACGGCCCAATTTCAGCCCGTTCAACCGTTACCTTGATACCAAAGCTAGCAAAGGTTTCTTCTAGGATTTTGATATTTTCTCGAACAATCTTCTTCTCTTTCGACTGGTCTTTTGGTTTATCTGGGGCAAAGAGTTGTAAGCTTGGAAGTTTATATTCAAGAGCCTCCTTGGCTGAAAAATCAACTTGTACATCTTCATCATCAAAGACCTCCTCATGTTCAGGGAATTCATGTTCAGCTTGAGGCAGGATGATTTCTGGTTCTACCCACTCTTCTTCCGGAACAGATGGAACGTCAAGCACAACATCTTCTGTCAGAATTTCACCCGTTTCCATATCAACAGGAGGCATATCGAGTAAGGCTTTTTCAGCCTCTTCTTTTTCTAATCTAGCCTCTTCCTCAGCCTTTTGGCGAGCTTTTTCTTCTTGTTTAACAAATCGTTCCTCTTTTCGACGCTCATGCCCTTCCCACCATTTGGCAAAGCCTCTACTGAAAAATTCAGCAATATCGTAAACAGACCAAGGACTGACTAGGAGAGCACCCACTAAAATCAAGATAGAACCAATAAAGTAAGTACCGATATTTGAGAAGAGAAAGGCTGTTGGCACATAGAGTCCAACACCAATCAAGCCTCCACCAGCAAAACTGGTCGTTCGAAAACCAGTCAAATCAGTCACAACCTGAGCCATAGTTCCTTTTAAGACCGACTTGTCCAAACCATATTTCCAAACCAAGTAGGCCTCAAAAATCAAGAGTAAGCCAGCAAATATGGTGAAAAATCCTGATAAGAGTCCTTCCTGTTTTCGTATCCACTTGAAGAAGAAGAGATAGAGCAGGATACCAAATATTGCCAAATAAGCTAGGCTACCTACCAGCAAGCGAATTAGATTGTAAAGGGTGATACCTGCAGCCCCTAATTTAAAGGCTGCAAAAATCAATAAAAGGGCGATTCCCAACGAAATCAACATTCGTTGAATCGCTTCTTTTCTTTCGAGTTCTGCTTTAGACGGTCTCCGTCTTGTTTTACTTGTATTCTTGTTTGCCATTCTTCTATTATACCATATTTCACAGGCATTTCGGAAAGAGAAAAAGACTGCACCAAACGGTACAATCTTTTCATTTTTCTATTTTTTATGCTTGTGGTTTGCGTAGGTAACCATAGACCACACCACTTACAATTGCTCCTACTAAGACAGAAACGAGGTAAAGGAGAGCATTAGAAGTAAGGGCGATAACGAAGATTCCTCCGTGTGGCGCCATGAGTTTGATACCAGTAAGACCAACGAGTCCACCTGCTACTGCTGAACCAAGGATGAAGCTTGGGATCGCACGAGCTGGGTCAGCTGCACCAAACGGAATCGCTCCCTCAGTGATAAATGACAAGCCCATGATGATGTTTGTCAAACCAGAGTTGCGTTCTTCCTTAGTAAATTTGTCTTTAAAGAGAAGAGTGGCAACAAAGATTGCAAGTGGGGGCACCATTCCTCCAGCCATAACTGCTGCCATAGCCACAGAACCACCTGAAGAAACAGTCGCTGCAAGCGTACCTGTACCAAAGACATAGGCTGCTTTATTAACTGGTCCACCCATATCAACAGCCATCATTCCTCCAAGAACGATACCAAGAAGGACAGCTGAACCTCCTCCAAGACCGCCTAGGAAGTCATTCATAGCAGTGTTGATTGCTGCCATTGGGATGTTAACAGCTAGCATGACAAATCCAGTCAAGATTGTTCCAAGAAGTGGCAATAGAAGGATTGATTTAGCACCTTCAAGTGATCGAGGAACTTTAACGTATTTCTTGATAGCAAGAACCAAAGCACCTGCGATAAATCCACCTACAAGGGCACCTAGGAAACCAGATGAGACACCTGCAAGAGTTGATGTTGCTTCACCACCTGCTGCATAAGGGATTTTACCAAAGGCAAAACCTTCTTTGGCAATAGCACCAGCCACGAAACCTGCTACCAAACCTGGTTTTTCAGCGATAGAGTAGGCAACATAACCTGCAAAGACTGGGAGCATCAAGCCAAAGGCTGCACCACCAATTTTCATGAACATAGAAGCTAACTCATGATAAGAACCAAGATTACCAAGATTTTCATTTGGAACACCCAAAGCACCGTCAATCAAGAAGGCAAGGGCAATCATGATACCACCACCGATAACGAATGGTAACATTTGAGATACACCACTCATCAAGTGTTTGTAGAAGGCACCACCAAGGCTTTGTTTTTCGTTGCTTGCTGTTGCAGCTTTTGCACCATTAGTGGCACGGTAGACTTCCGCTTCTCCTGAAAGAGCCAAGTTAATCAACTCTTCTGTTTTACGGATCCCGTCAGCAACCGGACGATTGATCAATGGTTTGCCATCGAAACGATCCATCTCAACCGCCTTGTCTGCAGCGATGATAACAGCTTTAGCCTTACGAATGTCTTCCGCAGTTAGTTGGTTACCAACACCGCTAGCACCGTTGGTTTCGACCTTAATTCCAACACCCATTTCAGCAGCCACTTTTTGAAGGGCTTCTTGGGCCATGTAAGTGTGGGCAATACCTGTCGTACAAGCTGTAACAGCAACGATAAAGTCATCAGAGTCATTGGTAGGTGCTTGAACCGGCTCTTCAGTTTTTTCTGAAGCTTGGTCAAAAAGTTCGATAACTTGGTCAGCTGATGTTGCTTGACGAAGTTTGTCAGCAAATCCGTCTTTCATCAAGTATTGAGACAATTCTGCCAATGCTGCCAAATGGGTGTCATTGGCACCTTCTGGAGCTGCAATCATGAAGAAGAGGTCAGTTGATTGTCCATCCAAGCTCTCGTAGTCAACACCCTTGTTTGACTTGGCAAAGAGAACTGTCGCTTCTTTGACAGCAGCATTTTTGCTGTGAGGCATTGCGATACCATCACCCAAACCTGTAGAAGTGAGAGCTTCACGCGCCAAAATGCCTTCTTTAAAGGTTTCAAAATCTGTCACATAACCGTGGTCTGTCAAACTTTTAATCATCTCGTCGATGACAGCTTTTTTTTCAGTTGCTTGCAAATCCAGCAACATAACATCTTTTCTCAATAGATCTTGAATTTTCATCGTTTTTCTACCTCAACTTTTTCATATGTTTCTTTAATAAATTCTGCTGTTGCCAAGTCATCCGAGAAGGTAGTTGCCGTTCCACAAGCAACTCCCCATTTGAAGGCTTCTACTGCGTCTTTTGATTTGACAAATTCACCTGTAAATCCAGCAACCATAGAATCACCAGCTCCAACTGAATTTTTGACTGTTCCCTTAATAGGTTTGGCGAAGTAAGATCCCTCAGATGTAACAAGAAGGGCACCGTCCCCAGCCATGGAGATAATGACGTTTTGAGCTCCTTTGGCCAGTAACTGACGAGCATAGTTCTCGATTTCATCTAAACTTTCGAGTTTCACTCCAAAGATAGCTCCAAGCTCGTGATTATTTGGTTTGACCAAAAGTGGCTGGTAGTCCAAACTATCAATCAAGGTCTGTCCTTCAAAGTCACAAACGACTTGCGCACCAGTCTTGCGTGTCAAGGCAATCAAATCCTTGTAGATAACATTTCCTAGGTTTTTAGCACTCGAACCCGCAAATACAACCGTGTCTTCTGCAGTTAAACTTGAAAGAATAGCTTTCAATTCTTCTAGCTGAGCCGGTTCAACAGTTGGACCCGTTCCGTTGATTTCTGTTTCTTGGTCTGCTTTGATTTTAACATTGATACGAGTATCTTCTGCCACTTGGACAAAACGTGTCTCGATTTCTTCATCAGCCAAAGTATCTGTGATAAATTTACCAGTAAAACCTCCGATAAATCCAGTCGCTGTATTTTGAATATCTAAGCGCTTCAAGACACGACTGACATTAATTCCTTTCCCACCAGCAAACTTATCATCACTGTCCATACGATTGACACTACCGACTTGGACTTGGTCCAAACGAACGATATAGTCAATGGATGGATTGAGTGTGACTGTATAAATCATACTTCTATTACCTCCGTTTTCTCCTTAATAGCCTGCAAGAGCTCATGCCCTTGACTTGTGATAACAATAGCTCGTTTGAGTGGTGCTACCTTAGCAAAGCAAGTTTGTCCAATTTTAGACGAATCGACCAAGACATATGTCTGTTTGGCATTCTCCAAAATAGCACGCTTCACAGCCCCCTCCTCCATATCAGGAGTCGTATAATAGCCATCGTCCACACCATTCATCCCGATAAAGGCACGGTCAAAGTGCAATTGGTTAATCTGGTTAAGAGCAACGCCCCCGATGCTAGCATCTGTCGCCATCTTGACACTTCCTCCAACCATGACAGTTGGAATCTGCTTTTCAACCAACTGTGCGGCATGGTGAATCGAATTTGTCACAACAGTAATATTCTTATTGACCAATTCATGGATCAAAAAAGCAGTTGTTGTTCCAGCATCAATAAAGATGACATCTTGTTCCTTGATGAGAGAGGCTGCTTTCTGAGCCAACAACTTCTTCTCTTGAAGGTTTTTGACAGATTTTTCTTGAATGGTTTCTTCTTCCTGCAAGGAGTGGGGTAATTCTGCTCCACCATGTACACGGCGAAGCTTATTTTCTGCTTCCAACTCATCCAGGTCTCTTCGAACCGTTGATTCTGACGTTTCTAGCAAACTAACTAATTTCTCTAGAGAAACTACATGATGTTGATTTAACTCCTCTAGAATCAGTTGCTTCCGCTCTGTTTTTAACACTGAATCACCTCCTGTTATCGTTTACACTATTCATTCTATCATACTTTCTTTCAAAGTCAAGCATTTTTTATCATTTTCTTTCAAATTCTATCATTTTTCTTATTTCCAGAATTTTTATTGCAAGATAAGGGCCTTTATGGTAGACTATTTGAGTAAGTATTGGAAGATTACTCAAGAGGCTTAAGAGGCCGTGTTGGAAACGCGGTAGGCGTGTAACAGCGTGCGTGGGTTCGAATCCCATGTCTTCCGTAGAAAAGAACAATTATTTTGGGGATGCGACAAATGTTGTATCCTTTTTGCTAATAAAACGAAATAAAGCAAGTAGCTATTATAAACTACTTGCTTTACTTTTTAAACTAATTATCAGATACTACTTTTATCTTTTTTATCTGAAGATTTATCTGTTGAGTTGCCTGTCGATTTATCACTAGACTTATCTTTGTCGTTAGTTTTTGAAACATTGCTTCTGACAACAGTCTCATAACCTTCTGTATTATCAATTAACTCCGTTGCTAGAGTACGATAATCCTCTTGAGAGATAAGCCAATTGCCATCCTTATCTTTGGTTAATTTGATTTCAGTATCAAAATCTCCAGTAGTAAATGGTGTATACGCTAAGTTAGGGTCAACATCGTTATAGATAGTAAAATCATGCCTAAACAGATGCTCAAAAATCCAGTATGAAATTAATGTTTGGTATCGTTTAATATCAACATTTGATCCCGCAGTATTGTATTTACCTAAGTTGTCAATCCCTCCAATTAGAGTAGTTAAAACGTCTCTTGTTGAAGAAGCCAAGCCCTTAGAATGCAACTTTTTAGATGTGAAAGTTACAGTAGCTGAACTCCCTGATTCGTCTAACTTAACATCTTTAATAGAGTAAGAACCAATCTCTTGGAACATTTTTCGTCTTACTTTTAAGAAACCAGTAATTGTTTCTTCTGGTGTTTCAATAGGGAAATCAGCATGCCATTGAACAGAATAGGTAGAGGCTGGTGTAAGACCATCATCTTTTACCTTTTCACTAGTTTGAACCGCAAATACTGCCTCAGTCCATTTTTCATAGGTTTCGCCGTAAATCTTTTTAAACTTAGCAATATCAGTAGTCAAAACTGCATCTAATAAAGTTTCAGCATCTTTTGTAACTTTTTCTTTGACTGATTCTTCTTTCTTATCAGTTTGTTCGGTTTTGTCAGAATTCGACCCTGACTGACTCGGAAGTGAAGAACAAGCACCTAAGACAACTGCTGAGAGCGCTAAAATACCAAGCAACTTAACTTTTTTCATAATACACCTCTTTATAAAATTTACTCTTGGAAAAAGTCCCTAAGAGTGTTTCTTTAGAAAATCTCAAGATTATTCTAACGGAGAATGAGGGATTCGAACCCTCGTGCCAGTTACCCGACCTAACGATTTAGCAAACCGTCCTCTTCAGCCTCTTGAGTAATTCTCCAAAAATAAAAATATTAGAACGATTGGATTTAGCAAACCTAACATCACGAATAAACATCATTTTTTGTTTATTTAATTTTTAACCGCTTACCCTTGTATTTTAAAGTAAATACTCTATCAACCAAGATAAAGTATCTAAGTCTATATTCAAAAATTTTTTAAACATCGTACTCAATTATACCCAACGTTCAAATTCAAAAATCATTTCAAGATGTTACATATCTTCTTTTTCTGGGTAATTGTTCTCTTTGAAAATCAAACACAACTATACAATAAACCTACAATATACAATCATTATATCATTCAGGGAGATAAAAGTCGGTATATTTTTTAATTTGTTATGTCTAATTTTTGAACGTTAAGTTCATTTTTTTAGTTTTTATAAAGAACTTCAAAATAAAAAACGTTGATTTAACAACGTTTCACCAATTAATAATGGAGCCGGTGGGAGTCTCTAAGACATTATTAAATCAAGCCATATTTAATTTTATAACTCCTTTTATAACTCTTTAACAAAAAAGCGTTTATTCGATTTACATTTCTTGGATTTTAAATCCATTTTTAAGCAAACAAAAAAACCGCAAGCATGAGCCTGCGGTCTAGTGTAATCTATTTTGAAAGTTTCCTTTCTATTTATTTTTAAGATTATTTAGTCGTAATCAAGCCGTCTGGCTCAACCGTAAAGGCTGGTTTCTCTTCCAGACGACCATCCTCACGAAGCAAGTACCATCCATCGTTGTAACGAATAAATGCATCTGACTTCATATCTCCATTGACAGCATCGAGGTAATACCAGTTGTCGTAGTATTTAACCCAGCCAGTTTGCATTGCACCATCACGATTGAAGAAATACCATTTGCCATTAATTTTCTTCCAATTAACAGCCATGTATCCATCTTTGTCAAACCAATACGATTTACCATCGGTATGTTCAACCCAGCGCTCAGCAACCATATATCCGTTCTCATCGAAGTAGAACCATGCTTTGTTTTGCTCAACGTATTCGAATTCACTCGTTGGATAAGATCCATTGTCACGTACGAACCAATATCCTTTAGAATCACTGTTCCAGCCAGTCTTCAACTGTACAGTCACAGCGTCTGGGTTTGTCAAACGGTATACGTAGTAATATGGACGACCTGCGTACATCCAAATATCATCGTGGTCATTCACAGTGATTCCATCAAAGCGGTAGTTACAATGGATGATGTTGTTTTCATCCACAAACATACCAGTATGCCCACCAGCACCACTAGAATATCCACGACGTCCCCAGATGAAGATATCCCCACGTTGAGCGTCCCATGGTGTGTTCTCAGCAATAAGCGTATATCCATTATCCATCAACCACTGGTGTTCGTATTCAGTATTAACAGCCCAACCAGCGGACGCGGCTCCAGCACTCGTCAAAGCGTAGTAGATCGAGCTTGAGCAATCGTAAGAATCAGGACCATTCCGATCGTCCATACTATAAGATACTTGCCCTTTTCGGGCTTGCATCCAGGCAATAGCTGTTTCAATGTTTACTGTCATAACTATTCCCCCTTCCATGCGTCATTCATCTGCTTCACTGCTGACTCAACGAATACTTCAAGCTCTTTATCCGTCATGCTAACATTGTACTTTTTAAGCTCTGAGATCATGTAGACTTTAGCTTGCTCTAGCTTTTCATCCCCTTTGTAGCCTGTTTCAGTTGCTATCTGCTCTACTGCGTGTACTGCATTTTTAGCTAGGATTTCAGCGATTTTTACAGCTTTCTCTCCACCTTTACGTAAAAGGTAGTCTTTCACTGCTTTCACGATACTGCCTATTGCTACTGCTAAAAAGCCTGTCGCAAAAGCAATCATAAATTCATTTAGTTGTGTCATATTGTTTCCTTTCTTTTATGGTAATTTCGTAGGCCAAGGCTCATCTGTCAAGTATGAGATGGCGCTCACACGAATATCTCCAATATCTCGGTCGGTCGGTATGTTCTCGTTAAAAGTGAATTGAATGAAATTTAAGTCAGATTTACCGCCTAAATACCAAATTCCATAAGGTCTACCCTTATCGTCATAAGTTGGTCCTACAAGCGAATTTTCGCTTCTAAAACCTTCGGGAATACCGTTAGGATAAGTAAGTTTAGCCCCTTTGTCTCCACTGCTGTTGTGTCTTACAAATCCAGGTCCACCTCGTCTACCTACGCCAAACCAGCCCCACTGAAGGCCTCCGAATTGATAAGTAACAAGATTGTTTACTCGTCTGATTTTAATGAACGAGTTGCCTGCTCTAGAGACACTGTTTAACGTTCTCCAACCAGTATCACCAATCAAAACACGCCAGCCTGTGTTGTCATTTCCGCTCTCTTTTATCCATTTCAGAGCGCCGTTTGTCACGTTGACATCTACATAGGTCGTTCCGATTTCGGCCATTATACGACCTTCTGGAGAGCCTGTGCCACGGATTTCATGCCCTACGTTGTCTGGCAATGGTAGAGTGACATTATTCCCCCCAGCGATGCCAAGGGTATTGCCTGTCAAGGTCAGCCTTGGTTCAGGCTTTTGATTCAGGGTTTTAACATCACGGCCAACCGCTTGAGCAAATTCCTCTAAATTGCTCATAGCAATCACGCTTTCGCAGCATTATACGTTGCTAACAGGTCAACATTGGCAAACTCGTCAATACGACGGCCGAGGTCAGCCAATTTTTGAACGACTGCGCCTTCAGTGCTACCACTCATTTTAGCGATTTCCTCAGCGATTTCTTTGAGGGTGTCAAATTTTTCAGATACACCCTCACCCAAAATGTCGTTCTTGACAGCAGTTTTAGCTTGTTCAATCAGTTGTGTGACTGTCGCACTGTCAATCTTTGTATCGATTAACTGCTTCAGCGCCTTGTGATCCACTCCCAGCGCTTGAGCGAATGCAATCCATTTACTTGTATCCATAATTTTTTATACCTTTCCAATATTATAATACGTGAGCAAGTCTGGGATTTCCGGACATGCTCCACCTTCGCTTACATGTCGTTCTGCAAGCTGTTTCTTAACTTCTTCAACGATATCTAATTCTTTTAATTTATAGATATCTTCCGTAACCAATTCTTTATCTGAGTCTTCAATTTCAATATAAGTATCTCTATCGCTTGGGAAGATATACCCTCCAACCGAGATTTCCACTCGGTATTTTCCGCTTGGTAAAATACTATCTAAATTAAAATTGACAGAATGGCTAGTGACGGGAGCAGTTGTCTTCCACCTGCGTTGTCCTTTTGTTAGAGTAACAACCGCTTCTTGCCCCTCAAACGAGGTCATGACACGATAATTCTCATCTAACAATTCGAATCCAAAAGTAGAAGACAAATCCCCTTGCTTAATAAGGTCGCCACCATCAATTCGAGCCAAATTGGTTGTATTAACTTTGCGGTTGTTACAACCCATTCTGCGCCCCTTTCTCATCTTCAACTAAGATGTCGTCTCTAATCTGCAACGCTTCAAAATTTTTGTACAAGTGGTCTATGTAGCCATTACCACCAAGAGCCTTATAGCTATTGTGCATATTCTCCACTACATAGAACTCATCTTTCGTTGTAAAACCACGACGGATTGACCTGCGAATATCACGATCGAGGTGCGTCCTCATCGTTACAAGGTGCGCATCGTCGTGTAGTTTTAGCTTTGCCTGTACTTCGTCAATTTTGGCGTTGTTCTCTTCAGTAGTAATCTGGACATCTTTGATTTGTTTCTTGACTTCACTTAACTCTGAAATGATTTGGTCTGTCTGTTCCTTTGATTTCTTCGGTAACTTATAGCTAAACCAAGCTACGATGATTGGCGTGGCAACTGGTAGCACGTTCATGAAGAAATGCTCTGTTGATTGTAAGACGTCCATAAAGCACCTCCACTATTGGTTAGGTGTAACTGTTGTAGCAGGAGGTTCTGCAGTTGTAGGTGCCACGGTAGCTGTCGTAGAAACTGTAGCTACTGGTGCGACAGTAGGCTCATTCGGTGCTTTCGGTACACTAAACTTCCAAGTTGCTAGAACACCATTCTGGTAAGGTGTTCCTTCAAGTTGAGCAAGGGTTTCTCCTTGATAAGTAAAGGACTGATTGGTTTGAATCAAGATGCGTTTACCTTCTCCATTAACTTCGACGTGACCAGGGTCTTCGACCGCAAAGATTGAACCTGGTTCATAAATTTTTCCAATTTCGGCCAGTGGGAAGAGTTCAACCATTTCTTTATAGGTCGTGCCATAAGAGACTTTTTCACCCATGATAGAATCTTGAGCCATCACTCGTACAACCTTATTGATACGATTTGCAAGTGCTTCAAGGTCATTTTGCTTCGCTTCTGTTTGAGTCGCTTTCTGCTCTGTCTCAGCCAGTTTCTGTTCAGTCTGCTCCAATTTAGCTTGATTTTCTTGCAGTTTAGTTTGAGTTTCTTGCAATTTAGCTTGCGCTTGTACAATAGCGCTTGTAGGGTCTAACTCGGTGCGTATCACATCTTTAACTGCTTCAATAAGTGTTTCATCCGTGTCGCCCAAGCGGTCACCGTCTAATTCACGAGTGAAGAAAGTAAACGGCTTGTCACATTGAATAGAGACCGCCGTCTTGCCAACTTTAAAAAATTTATTTACTAATGCAAATTCCATGTTTAATGTCCTCCTGATTATCTAAAATAAAAGTATAGGGAATCGCCGTATGCAAAATTGTTTTTGAATATTTGTTTTTGATTGTCATCCAGAAATTTAACGTACAATTTAATATTTTTATCTGTTGTATATACATATTTAGCATATGCAGTTGTTATTGTATCATTTGGATGATTGATTCTTATTTTTATTTCCTTTACCTTGTCTTCTTCGTGATAATTATTATTGAATGTACCGCCCTTGGCAGTTAAATCAAAAATTAAATAATTGCCTGATTCTATCGGATTGTATAAGTATTGAAACCAACCAATATAGACCCACTTGCTCCAAACAAGTTTGTCACCCACATATCGCTCGACAATGTCTTTGTCACCAACATAAATGCCTTCTCTTGTAGCCATAGCATCACCTACTCATACACATCATAAATTGTGTTTGAGTCTTTCGTCCTGATTGCTTCATACTGGGATTTAGAGCCAAACCAGTACTTCATTTGCTGATTTCCGTTCTGGTTAATCAGCTTGTTTGCAACTACTTCGGACGGTGTACTTGGAATCCCAAGCGCTGACCTGTTTACTCGTAGAACACCCGAATTATCGACTGTAATCGTTGAGTTGTCAGGTCGGACAACTCCGTTTGAACCAGCTGTCGCTGTTGCGGGAGTTGGACTCACTCCGTTTTTAAAAGTCTGCACAGACACTTTCTTCAACCCACGCCCATCATGAATCATGATGTTGTCCGAGTTGTTGACCTGACTAGCCTGTGGCAAATCAGTTACTTTTCGTGTCTGTGTACTAATTACTGCCATGTTATACCTCCATAATATATTTCCAATCTGCGACAATCACATGACCGTTTTCATCAGCAAGTAAGGTATGTTCTGTACCGTCGTCTGTACGGATTGGTGCAGTGAAGTCGTTCTGCAAGAACATGTACTCGATAGCATTTAGTCTATCTTCGTGTTCCTGAACCTCACGCTTCAAAGCCTCTACAGACTCATAACTTGCTTGTCTAATGTTGTCTACGTTACCTAGCCCAACTTGATGCTTCGTAACGCTATGTGGATTGTTGCGATTGTTTAAGTGATTTTGAAAATCAACTTTACTTGCTTGTTCGACGTTTGCGACATTACCTAGTCCCACTTGTTGTTTCGTTACATTGTGTGGGTTGTTTCGGTTGTTGATGTGACCAGTTAGGTCAACCTTCTCAGCCTTGCTTTTAGTGACCTCGTCAATTTTTTCAGGCAGACCGTCGATGTCTGCTACCTTGTGCCTGTGACTTGAATCGGCCTTCCCATTCCAGCGAGTCCGTTCTTGGTCAGAAACGTGACGGGCAGTGTCTTCAATATGATTATCGATATTGGTTTGTAGCTTTCTTTCTGTCGCTTTCAATTCAGGAACAGTCGCATAAACCAAATCAGTCGCATTGTATTGAATGGTGATCTGACTATTTTTGCTAATAGTCGTATTGAAATCATAGTCTCGATACACATAAGCAGATGTTTTGGGAGGAATCACATCTCCCTGCTCTGCCCAGGTATACATATACATGAACTCTTCATGGTTCCCACGTTTTGCAAAAACACCAATTTCATTAACAGTCATTTCACGCTCAATCCGTGAATTATCAAACCGTGCTGTGATACGGATTGTATCGGAAACATCAGTAGACATAGACTGCGTCACTTGCAGAGAATGAACTATTTGAGCTACATCATTCCTCTTGCCAGTCTCTGTCTGATGCCGGCCACTACCCAAAGCTATTCGAGTGAAAACCAGTGGTTCTCTATTTTGAATTGCTAGGGCCGTTTCGCTGATTGCTTTATCGGTCACAATAGGTTGGATAAAATATCCCATTTATTTCCTCCTATCCAAATCGAACCGAACGAATGTCTCTGAATGTGTGAGCCCCAATATAAATCGCGTTCATCATTGGCGCTTCAACCGAGAATTGGATTCCTAAATGAGCAGGAATCAATTCACGCACATACTTTAAAAAACGGTTCAAATATCCAGTTGGCAGTTCTCCTAAAAATCGGATATGTACCGCTGAACCCTTGACCGTTACTAAGTTGTTGACATTCGTAAAGCTCTTTGTAATTTTTTGTAAACTCACTGAGTTGATTTTAATTTTGGAAGAAATTAAAGTGATTAAATACCGCCTTCGTTCTTCCAAATCAATTGTTTTCGGTTTTACCTGGAGGGCCTTTTCCCAACGTGTAATCCAGTCTTCTGTCGCTTCTGGCAACAACATCAATCGTCTGGTATCAAAGATTAAGTCTGCAATCAATTCCAGTTCTGGAATTTCAGTTTCAAACAAATCGTTGATGGTTGGATCTAAGACCTCTGGCAAAGCCGATAACATACGATATCTAACTTGTGACATTGATAGTTACCTCCGCTAGTTTCGGAAGCATGTTGGTAGAAAGTTCAATACTTTGTTCCCTGTCATTCAACAAAATACGGTCCACATCTCGAACCCCATTAATTCTGTCAATGATTGTGGCGACTTTATAGTTTCGAACCTCTTTCTCTTCAAATGCTTCTTCACGTAAGTATTTAATGAGTTGAACTTTCGCCTCATTCTTGATTGTTTCAATATCTACATCTTCATCAATCTTGATAGTTGCAGTAATACGAACGTTATAGCCACTTACAGACTGAACAGTCACATAAGCACCAATTGGAGCTACGCCTAATCCGTGGCCACTTGGTTCAGGGTCTAAGTAATTCTTGAACTTATTTACAAGTTCAGAACTAGCTTCGTTACCGTCAGCATCCGTAATAGATACACGTACTGTATTTTCGCCTTTCCAGAGTGGCTCTACCAAGGCCGAACCAACACCAACGAACTCACTTGCCCATTTCTTGTATTGGGCAATGTTTCCGTTTAAAGTCGGTGTTTTAAGATACTCAATGGTCCGTTTACGGAGTTGTTTATCCGTCTCTTCATCTTCGCCTACAACGATAACAGAGCCGATTTCTGCCCCTTTAAAGTCGCTCAACACATCAATGTTGATGAGTTGACCTCTTACATAGTTGGGAGCATTTCCGACTTGTTCAGCTACTACGCTATACTCGAATCCGGAGCGGCGTTCCAAAACACGGAAATTATACTCACTATTAACCACACTAAAACGGGTTCCTAGTGGGATTTCCTGTTTGAATTGAACCAATCGAACTGATGCCGTGGCTGGCAAGCGTTCAACTCCAAACTGCCTACATAATCGAGTTAGGAAGATTCCTGTACTCGTATCCAAAAAGTTAACTTCCTCATACGATTTTAAGACCGTGTACTGAATAGCAACTTCTCGAGCTGCAGGCGCAACTAGATTGTACAAGACAGATCCTTGTCTTTTGTCATACTTATCATCAAACAAGGCCAGCATATCCTCTAAAATTTCTGGATATGTTTTTACCTTTATCATCGTTTCACCTCCAAATCCATCTCAAATGTTCCAAAATCACTATCAACCATGAACTGCACATAAAACTCATCTTTCTTTACCTTAGTAGAAAAAGAATGAGCCTCATGAATCCTGTCATCTTCATACAAGGCCTCTTTTATGCGCCGTGCGATATCCATCTGGGCATAGTCCATATCCCCACCAAATAAGGCGTCTAATTCAACACCGTAGCGATGGTCATAAATTGTATAGATGAACCGTTCAGTTGTCAGCATGCGTCTGATGGATTGCTTCAGAGCACGAATGCCATCTGTTTCTAGCAAGATATTGGTTTCATCTAGTGTTAAGCTAGGCTGTTTCTTAGCTTCGACAACATTTTTAGCAATGTTTAAAAAGTTTGTTTTAGGAGTACTCATTCATCAGAACCCCCTTTCACTTTGCGCTTGTAGTGGAATATCTTCTTGTACAAGACATAATAAAACCCTCCACCATCTTGTCTGATGAGATGAAGGGTTTGCCCAACGTATTCAGGATCCAATGCTTCATCGGTCCATGTGACAGCAAGCATGGAATCATCTAAAATCAACTCATTGGTCAATTGGATTTTGAGGGGAGAAACCGATAAAACAACACCAGTCGTTATCTTGGCGAACTGGCGATTTTCAATGAAATTACTAATCAATTTCTTTAGATTTTCTATTACTTCCATCTACTCACTTCCTGCCATGAATAATTTAATTTCCATCGTGTGCTTTTCTGCACTGAAGGAATGAGTTGCCTCTTCAATGACATACCATCCCTTCTTCTCAATATCCTTAACATCCACATAGACTGCATGACCTGCTAAAAAGTCAATACTTCCAATATCAGCTTTTAGACTGAAAGTTTCTTTGGGACGGTTTTTCATCTTCAAGAGCATTTCGCCCCATTGCTTGATTTGCCCCTCAGTTGCTTTCTCATCCACTTTTTTCATGTACTGGAGTTTTCCCCAAGCTCCGATATTGTAGCTGTCCTGATAGATGTAGACCTCTCTCTTTTTGGTTTCTTTGTTCTCTTGGATCAAGCGAACAATATTAGCACTATCCTCAATCGAACCTTCAAACTCAAAGCTAGACATAAAGGATTCATTTCCGATAATGTACTGGATTGGTAAGTTTTTCGGAGTCGTTAGTGTCAACTCTCCGAACTTGTCATACAAAACCAGCAATTCTCCACTTTGCACCAAGGTCTCATCCATGGCCTCTTGGATAATATCCAGAGCCTTCTTATCTTCCTTCAACTGAGGGGATAAGGTCACGGCTGGGGCTTTTAGTTCCCCAATCTTCAAATCAAAATCTCCTGCGATTGCCGAGACGATTTGATTGACGTTTTTATCCCTGGCAACGAAATTGATATTGCGTAGTAAGTACTTTATCTGGTCATGGAAGGTCAAGGTGGTTTTGGTGTCTTTTTCGTACTTGATTTTCGTCAAATAACCAAAGAATACCTCTTTATCATCTAGCTTGAAAGCGAGCGGAGAACCATATTCAAAGGCTACTTTTGTAGAATTGTACAAGGTAATCTCCACGCTCCAAGCTGACCCTTTTCTAGTTGTCTTAAACTCAACCTTATCAGACACAGTTGCTAAATCCCATGTATCTCCAGTTTTGTTGTTCTGATAGAATAATTGCATCATGGTATCACAAACTCCTGTCCAGGATAAATCCAATGAGGGTCTTGGATTTTGTCTTTGTTGGCTTCGTAGATTTCAGTATATCGGCTGCCATCTCCGTAAAATGTCTGAGCAATTCCCCAAAGAGTATCCCCACTAACAACCGTATGGCTTTTTTGAGCAGGTTTCTCAGTCGTAGGGCTACGTTCTTCCGTAGCTTTCGCCTGCGGTTTCTTTTTAGTAGCCTCAAGTGCTTTTTTATCTTTGATAGTAACCTTCCGTGGCTTGTGAGACCGATATTGTAAAAACTTAATCTTGTATATCAGATCATCTTCATATCCTGTCTTGGTAGAGACATCGAACTGTTCCACTAGAAATTTCCCGTTAATAACAGAACCAAACGCACCCCCAATCATTAATTGAATAGGAGTGCCTTCCGTCTTAAATTTACGAATAGATGATACAAAGGATTCTGGAGAAACACGACTATTCCGCTGGTAGTTTCCATCGTATCTTCCGCTAGGAATAAAGGATTCAAACTCAATTGATTGAAGCTCTGGATTTCCGACAAGCGGAACGTTACCAGTATCAATGATAGCGACTGTCTCAATTCCTTGTTTGTCCTCCAGTTTGATTTCTTCTGGATTCACTGGCAATTTAATGCCTTCAATAAATATAAACATCTGCTACCTCCTTCCTAGTAAGCCATGAGGCCATCAGCGCCATTGTTCAAAGCGTCTACAATCGTTGCATTCAAATCATCCAATACGTTGGCATACTGGCCAGCGTTGTTAATGGAGTCAATATTGGTGACAATCTCTGGTTTCAAGGTAATAAAATTCTGTTGCCACTTCATGGTCGCGACGTCCTTAATTAACTTGATGTATTCATCATCTAGTTTGATTTCATCTTCAATCTTTCCGACTTTGTCTAATTTACCACCCGTTGGATTGTGACCGCCACCTTTTCCTCCGTCGCCTTGTTCAGGGACTGAACTTGCTGGGCTGAGTTCGTAAGGTGTTTTTCCTTGGTCGCCCAAGAAGTTATTTCCTGCACCATTGCTATCGCCAGCACCTTTGAAGAAACCACCAACAGCCTTATCAATCCCTTTACCGATTTCATACCCTTTACTAAAGGCTCCCATTCGGTCGCCAAGTTCAAGATAACCCAGTTGTGGAGTGTCAAGGTGCGGAGTTTCTAAACTAGCTTTGTGTTGTTTGAGACCATCTGCCAAGTGCAGACCTTCAAAGGTTTTTTTAACTGGTTTCTGCATGCTATCAATCGCACCAGCTACATCTCCTGCGAAATTAGTTCTACCAAGTGAAACCGAACCAACTGCACTGATGTTCAACCCAAGACCATTCAAGAAGCCAATCATGCTATTAAATCCGCTAAGAACAGAGTTAATCATCCCTTCAACCGAACTAATAACACTATTGACCATACTATCAACAAATCCTGCAATAGCTACAGCCATATCACGGCCGCCTTGAGCAATATCATACCAAGCGCTTTGAACTTGGAAAGACATCTCGTTCCATAAGTTAACAGCACCAGTAACAAACCAGTCAATAAAGTCTAAAATGCCTATCAAAATAGTTAAGATAGCCTGATAGAGGAACATCCAGAATGCTATTGCGGTATTCACATACCAAAAGACACCTTGTAGCATCATATTAATCACCCAGATAGCTGCATTGGCAATACTAAGAAGTATATTCCAAATGGTCATTCCTAGGTAAAATATAGCCCCTATAATGATTCCTGTAGCTGATACGGCTGCACCAGTAAGATTGTTAAACCATGTAACTAAGGCATAGAAGAGACCGATAAGAATAATGACTGCCATTACAATCAACATAATAGGATTCATTGCCATGACGGCATTAAAACCAGCCATAGCAGCTTTCGCAGTGTTTGTAACGATACTAAATAGATTAGTCGCTATACTTGCTGCGTTCATTGCAACTATATAAGTTCCTATAGCGATTGCTACTGCAATAATAATCGGTTGGATAACAGACCAGTTATCAGCCACAAATTGAGCAATCGGCGCTAACATACTCCAAACAGCCCCAATCATATCCATAGCAAAGATAACCGCTTGAACGACATATTGAAGGACCGTGGCTACAATCTGGGCAAATTGTTGGAAGGCGGACGAGTTCACTATCTGATTTATCTTAATCGATATTGGCTCAAACGCCTTGGTCACAAAGTTCAGGAAGTTCTGCCATGCCCTGCCCCATGTCATAGGCATGTTGCGGAATTGTTGATCAATCGCTTCGCTTGCATCTAGCATGGCAGTTTTGACAATGTCGGCCGTAATCTTCCCGTCTGCTCCAAGTTTCTTAACCTCGCCACGGCTAACCCCTAGCTTATTGGCAATAGCTTGGATTAAGGCTGGTGAAGTTTCAGCTAGAGAACGTAACTCATCACCCTGCAACTTACCACTAGCCATAGCCTGAGTAAGCTGAAGCATGGCGCTTTTTTGTTCTTCAATACTTGCGCCACCGACTACAAAGGATTTGTTCATGGTTTCTAAAAAGGCAATTGTTTCGCCATTGTTTTGGAAAACATCGCCAGCTTGCATCCTCATCTTAGCGACACCGTTTGCCATGGTTGTATAGGCCGAGCCTGTACGTTGTGCGGATGTATAGATAGACTTTTGCAGCTCCTCTGTTGTCTGCATTCCATCTCGAATCATATCTAAACGAGCGTGCATATTAGCATACTCGTCTGACATGCCTATAGCTTGTTTGGTAATTTTACCGACTGCAATACCAGCTAAAGCGGTCTTCAACAAACCTTTCAAAGATACTAACCTACTTAATTTGTTAGAAGCGTTATTAGAGGCATTCCCTAAATCTATTAGAGCCAGTTCTTCTTTTTTGAGCCCTGCAGCTGCTAAAGTTGCACTATTTACAAATCTACCGTTAATATCAATGAGTCGCCCAGCTTTATTGACAAAATATTGACCAGAATCGCCAGCTTTTTTCATAGCGGATTCTTGATCCTTCATGGCTTTATCTATGCCAGAACCTGCGTTTTTGACACGCTCCATAGTCGCATAGATTTTATTTAAAGTGCCTGTGACTCTATCGGTCAAAGACATGGTTGTTTGTATATTGGCCAATAGAATCACCTCACTTCTTCATTCTTTTACGTTGTTTCGCCTCTTCGTGCATGACTGCAGCGAAAAAGGCTTTTTCTTCTACATCCATATTCACAAATTCACTAGGGCGAATGTAATAGTTTACGAGGGCGAAGTAGGCAAGTTGTGCCTCCGCGTCCTCTTTTATTAGTTTTTTGCCTCGTCAACCTTGTCTTGGAATGTTTGGTTGATACCGCTGAGTTCGGTCACAGCTTCCAAAATCAAGGCGCTTTCGCCCCAATTGAACATGGTACCGAATAGCTCAGAAGCTCCCATTGCTCCATAAGAATCTTGCAATTCTTTATCGTTAAGGTCAGGAACCACGATAGACGCAATACAGATTTCACGGTTATATTTAACACCGTCAAAGACACGCTCTTGACGTCCGTTACGACCAGGCTTATTGACAAAGCAACGGTCATTGATTAAGTCCGCTTCACGAGCGCTCAACACTCGAATTTTAACTGGTTCCTCAAAAGAAGGAAGCAAGACATCCTTAGTCTCTTCCCCTTTTTTGTTTTGTTTCAAAAACGCTTGTAATCCACTCACCACTATTTCCTCCTTGTGTTAGTATGTAATTTCTTGGAATTCTGATAAGATATCAAAATCTTGGAATGTGAAGTCCGTTTCTTCATCAATGACCTCATCTGCTGATCCATCTAGTTTAAATATAAGTGATTCTTTGAACAGAACACCTTTCAAAACAATTGTGTAACGACCTGCACGAGATGTACGGTCTTCATTGGTACACTTGATATCAATACGAGGCAATAAGCCGTTTTTGACGTATTCAAGAGCCATCTTCTTCAATTCAGGACGATGGTAATACATCTTCACAGTTCCTGTACCTTCTGCACCGACAATCTTACCACCCTTCATACGAGAGTTCAGAGGGGTAACATCAGCTTTTGTGTATTCAATTTTCGCTTCTAGAGAGATAAGCTCTGCTAGTTCATATTGCTTGTCATTGATTGTAAAGAAGACCGTTCCTTCTTTAGCAGACAAAGCATCTAATTGGTTCATAATAGCCATTAGCTAGTTTCTCCTTTCTTAATCACAGATAACCGTCATGTACAAGATTTCCATAGCGTCTGTCAAGACAACTGGCAAGTTAACCACGACGGATTCTTTAGTGATACCTTGTGAAATCTCAATATCTTTAGCTTGGTACTCCAAGGCTTGCTTTTGAGCAAGTGGGTCAAGAACCATTGTGATGATTCGTTGTTTAAACAACTCACGACCATTCACGTTGTTTGGTACTTTACCGATGAAGTAGTTTTCAAAGATGTACTTGACGTTAGCATTGATATTATCCATTGTACGAACAAGTTTGTTCTTACCAAAGATACGACTGTGTTCTGCCGTATAGCTAGTAAATGAGTTCACATCTGACAGGATAATAACTTTTTCATTTCGATAAGCAAAGATAAGCTGACCTTTATTGATGAGCTTTTCAGCCTCTGCTTCGTTCTTACGCTCACAGTCGATAGCGCCTGGATAAGACTTGAATGTATTGGATTGCAAGCCAGCCCCTGCGTACTTACCAGCTACGAAATATACACAGTCCTTAGCGCTTAATTTCGTACCATCGCTCAAAGTAACCCCGTTACCCACTGATACAACACCTTCATCGTCAGCATCCGTGTAATCATTCAAGACTGCAATAACCGAACGACCAGCGTCACGCCATTTCTTGATATGAGCCGTAACAAGTGCTTTCGTTGCACTTTCATCTGTACCCAAAGCCAAGACACGGAAGTCTTGAGTATCGAGTGCATTTAGGAAATCTTCAACCTCTGAATTAGTTGTAGCTCCATCGGTACCACCTTCAAGCAAGATTGTTTTATCTTCTGTTGTTAAAGTACCAGTCACATTCACATAGTCATTCTTAAATGGCAAGGCTGTGATGATTTGTTTATCAACTTCCTTTCCAAAGAAAACAGTTGTCACCTCAAAACCAGTCTCGACTTGTTTCTTGAAGATAACATGAATATGGTTACCAGCTAATCCTTTGTATTTAGCTGTAACGACCATATCGCTTTCTGTTTTCGTCGCCTGTACCCCAGTGTTGTTCACACCATTATAGACAAGGACCTTACCAGTTCCTTTCAAGGCTTCACGAATCGGAAGAAGCTCATCAATCGGTTTACCAAATAGGCGACGGAAGTTGCTTGTACCATCAACAAGTGTGAAGGCACCAGGCTCTCCCCAAGATCCAGCAATCATAACTGCTGCAATCGTATTATCTTCCAAAGGAATAATCACATCATCTCTTGATACGAAATTGATGTAGGCCTTTGGAACTCGTTTATTCTGTACTGTCCATTGTGCCATTAGTTAGCCACACCCTTTCTCCAGTCTTCTAAAATGCGTCTTACTTCTGCTAGTGAGTATGACTGGTCGTCTTCCAGCAAAATGTTTAACAAAGTGGCATCATCTTCAAAATACTTGAGTAATGCCTCTTTACCAAATTTATCTTCAGTGGTTGGTACCACTGGTTCGGTTACATAACCTACTTCTTCATTCATTTCCATGAGAAGTTTCACCTATCCTTTCTAATATTTGCATTCTTGGTTCTTCTTCAACCCATCGAACGTATCGAGTGATTGTAAATGTGCATATCAAGTCATTCGCATTGTATTCCACCTTCAAATCATTGATAGGGTACTTATCCCCTAAATAACGAAAAGAAGGCGAATTAAACACCATCTCAATCTCTTCAAACTTTTGGTATAAGTCTGTTGTTTTTTCGGTGTAGTAATGGAGCAAGACAATAAAAACCTGCTTATCGTTTTGGTTTGCCAACCGCTTCCGAGTCACAGGTTTCACATCTACAATAAAACAAGGTGTTTTTAATCCTTGTTGGATTTGTTCATCATATACCTTGCACCCAAACACATCTTTGAGTTGCTTGATGACGAGTGGTCTAATACTATAATCCACCTAGTTCCTCCTTTAGCCTCTCTTCGATTTGTTGCGTGATTTGTGGGATTTTCTGTTTAATCTGTTCTTCTGTCAGCCTCATCATGAAGCGCCCTTCTACCCAAGGATTGACCAAGCGTTTGCCAATTGCAGGGACATAACGCCCTACTTGTTGGCGGTGTCCGCTTTCAACGAAAGAAGCATACTCCATAGGGTTAAATGCGATAACCTCGTACACGTTTCCGTTTTTGGTCACTTCTATCTTCCATGATTGATTGAGCTTACCAGTTAGCCCCTTTGGTGTTCGTTCCTTAACCTCTTTCAAAAAGGCTAGGCCGATATCTTTAGCAGCCTGCATAAACTCAGAATCAATAATTGCCTGAGCCCGTTCAAGTCGTTTTAAGAACTCTTGAACATCACTATCATCATAGCAACTCATGTCGTCTTACCACAATTTCTTGATGTGTGACATAAACCATCGGGTCTTCACTAGTCAGGTATTTAACACCGTCCACAATCAATTTACTACCAGCTTTGATAGCAAATTTAGGCGAACAGAAAATCTTGTGTTCTGTCTTGAGTTGGTGCGCTTCGTTCTGCTCGGTATTCACTAAGTTACGAACAGAGACACGGCAGGGAACTTTCTTGTAGATTTCTTTAAACTCTACAAAATCAGCTCCGTTTGGTTTTGTACCCTCGACAGTAGCAAATACATCCATCTTTTTATCATAGGTCCATTCAATACTTGGTCTTGCCTGAGATAAGACATCATTGATATTCATCCTACCACCTCAACTTTCTGAACCGCTGTAGCTGACTCGTAAAGTCCAACAAGACACTTTCGGCCCGTCTAGCAAGGTCTGACTTAGTCAATTCGACACGAGTATCTCCAACGGAAATGTTCTTGCCTTGGACAGCTTGGTCAGGATTACAAACAACATAAACCATCTGAATAGCCACAAATCTCAATTCTAAAGGAAAATCCTCACGATTACAGTAGTTAAGAATGTTCTGCATGACTTCATCGACCACTAACTCTTCTAGATAGCATGTATAACGTTGTTCATACAAGTCAATCAAGACCTGTCTAGCATCTTCATTATGCTTTTGGATTTCTTCCGATGTTCTCTTCTCCATCAGCAGAACCTCTCTTTCTACTTATCGTCTTTAGCCAATTTCTTAGCCAATTTGTCAAGCTCTGCTAGAGCCTTATCACGTTCAGCAAGAGCTTGGTCACGTTCAGCAACTACTGCTCTGTACTCTTGAATAGTGTAAGTGCGTCCGCCAGTAGCAGATTCAACTACAGCATACTCACCGTCACGAATTTCGACCACATCATAACCATCTTCCAAGAAGGTTACTTTTTCTAGTTCGTCAATGTTGAGGACACGGTTATCCTTTTTTACTGTTAACATTTTCTATCCTCCTTTTTTAAGGTGCGACGACAAATGCTAGGCCTTCATGCTTAGTCTTGAATAGCAATACATCATCGTAAGATTGTTCATAATACAAGTAGTTACCGCTTGAAGAAGCACTTGGTGCGTCAAGCCCTACGAATTCATATTTTTGCGGTGCTGCCATACATGGAATATGAATCAAGAAGAAATGGATTTGTTTAGCAGTTGGGTCAACCTTAGCGCCATTTGTGAAGTTGTACACGGTCTTCATGCGATCAGATGGAATAGATGGTTCAATCGTCACATCGTCCAAACGACCAATAGAACGGTCAATCACTGTCCCTTGACCGTGGATGTTAACTGTACGACCGAATTGCTTGATGTTCTTGATCATGCGTTTAACTGCTGGTGTACAGAAAATAACACGACCTTCTGCTGGTACTCCAGCTTCGTCCATTTGTTCCATCAGCTCATCGAAGGTTGCGAGGAAGTTTTCCTCAGTCAAGTTCAATGACTTAATTTGTTTACTTTCTGTATCAAGTTCTTTCTTACGAGAGAACAATTTAGATACCATAAATTTATCCATTTCTGGAACTTTTTCAGTATCATTGAATGTCTTGGTGATGTTGGCAATTGAAGTAACATAGTTAGTTTCATCAACATCTGATGGGTCTACTAGTGTTGACCAGTAACGCTCGTTAGTCAATGTGTATGTTTCCCATTGGTTTTCATAGTTAGCGTCAATATTCGTAATCGTGCGACGTGTACGATCTTTACGCCCTTCTTTAATCAAAAGACGTGGTACTTTCACTTCTTTAGCGCCTGTGAACTTCAAAAGTGTATTGGATGGAGAGTTCCAAAGTTTTTGAGTGAATAACAATCCGTTTTCACTGTAGCGTTTTTGCAAACCTTGTTGGTAAGCCTGTGCATAGTTCAATGTTGCTGGCATATCTGTTCCTCTTTTCTATTTTTTGATTATAGATCTGACGTAAACGCATTAATCATCTGCGTTGTCAGGTCGTTAGCAACTGTTTCTTCTTGTGCTGCCCCTTGTGGCTTAGCACCAGCGATGTGTGGTTCTACAGCCTTTTCTGGAGCAAATAAAAAGCCTTTAGATTCCTTCAAAGCCGTCAACTGTTCATCTAATCCAGTCACCGCTCCGTTGTCACCTAATCCCAATTTAGACTTGTCTAGTAGACTAGACACGATTCCAGCGTCATGAACCTTACCGCTCAAGTACATTTCAATAGCATGATCTAGTTGCATTGTCTTGAGTTGTTGTTCATGTTCCTTCTGTTGTGTCTTGTACTTGCTGTCCAAGTCTGAGTATTTTTGTTGTAGGTCAGCATTGCCTTCAGCGTCTTGTTTGAGCTGTTTCATGTCCTTATCACGCTCTTTTAACTGGTCCTGTAAGCCTTTGGCGTTGTCTTCTGCAGCAGACACCTTCGCTTGTAGGTCCTGTGTTGATTTCCCATGTTCAGACATAACTGCTTCAACTTGTTCTTCAGTCAATCCTAACTGTTCCAAAAATTTACGATTCATTTCTTTTCCTCCTATACGTTTGTTTAACGTGGCAACGACCACGACATTTTGGTAAAGTAAAAAAGCCTTTTAACGCCATGCCCGGGGCGAAAAGAAAACCGTACGGGATTCCATACGGTTAAGTTTTATAATTCGATTCCTTCGATTTCTGCTCGAATTTCTAGCCAGTATAAATAATGACCCATAGCGCACTTTTGATTTTTTAAAACTTCAATTGAGCATTTTGGCTCAAAATTGAGCGTACCAGCTTCGTATTTGATAACCATTTTATGTAATTTTGTATATTTATCCTTAAGCGCATTGTATTCATCGATAAAACGTCTTTGCCAATCTTCCATTTTTTCTATTCCTTTCTTCAATTCACTAATTTATAGTAATTTATAGCGGTTTATTCCTGCCAGTCAAGATGTCGGATCACCTACTTTCTATTTCTGAAACCTGTTAAAATCGCAAGAATAGTTCCTACAATTAAAACAAATAGCCAAAAGAATACCAACCACCCAAAGGCGATTGATACCCAATCCCAGATAAACATATCTTTACTCCTTTACTTTTTTATATGTTTCTTTAAAGATGTCAGGTTTGCATGCATAAAATTCACCTTGCACACCTTTGATAATATAATCGCCTGTTTTTGCGACCATGACACCCTCAAGTGTTTTAATCTCACACCATGCTGAATTTTTATTCCACTTGCCACTATCGTGAATGATAATCTCATTCCTTGTTACTGCGTCCCAAAACCAATCTTCTTCAATCAAGCAACGTTCGTTGAGTTGGACGGCCTCGATTACTACTGGTCTTTTACGATATTTCATTTCTCACTCCTTTCTAAGCATAAGAAAAGCACTTAGATTTCTCTAGGTGCTTTGGTAATTATTAATAAGCAAATTCAAGTTTTGGTTTTATATCTTGATAAAGTTTTAAAATTTCAGCAGGAGTATCCTCACGGAAAATAAATTGTTTCTTTCCTGAAATAGTTTTATCGCCGACAATCCAGTGGCGGATTTGTTTTGTAAAAATCAAAACTTCTTTGCTAGGCATAACCATTACTTCCATGATAATACCTCCTTGACTTTATTTAACAAATTTGGGTCTGTAACCTTATCTCCCAATACCCCGACTTCAGCAACCAACTCATTTATGTTATCGTTGTAAAACGCAATAGCTGCATTATCGCTAATACTATAAAGATAATTATAGTCATGTTTCAATTGTTCCTTGACATATGACACTAATGGGGAATTCAATTCAGACATCGCTTGTTCGACACTATTATACCGCTTTTTGTTGGCTTTGTAAAATGCTTTAGCAGAGTCCCAATGTTTTTTATGCGTTAGTTCATGAACCATGGTATCTGTAATGTTTTGAGCAGCAAAATAATTATCAGATAGAACTTTAGCAAATTCTATTTCCGAATGAAGTGCATCACTCACAAAAAGAATATCTTGCTTATAATCATACCCAGCAAAACCAGGGAGTCTTGATTTTTTCAAAAAAACAACTGTTGGAGTTGGAAAATCATTTAATTCCTTAAGGCTTGATTGGACATTAAAAACAGTATCTCTGATTTTCTTTGTGTTATCTTGTACCCAAAAATCAAACTCGGTTCCGCTAAGTTTTTTGGCATTCACTCGAATGTCATTTCCAACAACAAAAGACCGTTGTTTTGCCATTAAATCAATTGAACTCATGCCCTGATTATACACCTTTTCCCCATCTTTCGCAAACAGTTTTTCTTTAACCTCTTCCCCTTCACGCTCCCATCCTGCAAAGATTTCGTCCAGAGAACGTTGCTCAGTGGCTAGTTTTACTGAGCCGTCGTTTTGCAAGATATCAAAGTAAGGGCTAGGCTTGTCAGACTTAACTGTAGGCCTAATAGTAGAACGACAACGGACATGGAATGGAGGTGCGGTTCGACATGGTTCATATTCCTTAACAGAATGAACCTCGTGATTTTCTAACCTGCAAATCTCACTTGTACGACTGTCTAATACCGCTACGATTTCGTAATGGTCGCCACCCAATTCCTTAATAGTATCTAGTGTTGCAAGATTATTATAAAAGGTCGTCTCGGTTCTGACAAGCGTATCTGCTCGATGGTAGGCGACTCCTGTACGTTCAGAAAGAGCTCTAGCCATTCTATCAATAGACCAACCGCCTGTTAGGCCTTTATTGATTATATCGCTGATAGATTTATAAACAGCTGCATCATGCCCCCACACATTCGTTGAGAATGTTTTACCACTCCAGTTACTAGCCATCTTATGCTTAACTGCATCGACACCCAATATTGGTTTCTCGATGATTCCGAAGTGTGCCAAGTTCTTAGCTTGATGGATTTTACCTTTGATGTAGACGTCGCTCAGAGCCTCTGTGACCTTGTCATGTATGCCGTCTGGCTTTCCGTATAGTTCAGCCGTCAGACGCTCAATTTCGGCAAGCAAAGCCTCCTTGCGACTGATACGATGGCGGTAGCTCAATGCGTCCAACAAAGGTGTCGGTGTGTCAGGATTCAAGGCCATCTCACGGAATCTTTCAAGAGTTACATGCTTAAACTCTCTACGCTCTTTATCTGTCAGATATTGCTTGGCCTCTGCATGAGTCATTTTATTATCAACTGCATACCTGGCATAGAACTTCTCAATCTCAGAAACCAGCTGGTGTTTATAATCTGCTAAGGATTGACCAATCTGAGCCATATACCTATCAGCAACTATCTGAGCGTTTTGTTCCTGTTGTAAAGCTCGCTCAGTCCAATACTCATCTATCTTTTTCTTGTTCTCGGTCGTCATAATCTTCATCTACCTTTTTGAAATTGGTCTGAGAGTATGGATCTTGTCCTTGTTCCTGTTGTTCTTTCAATCGTTTCTCAACCTCTGGTTGATACCATGGATGTTGTTCACGAATGCTTAGATCGTCTAAGATACCGATTGAGTTTACACAATCTTGAATAGCTTCAGACTCATTTGAAATGATGTCACGGTTAAATACATAAGTAAATTTAGATGAATCAAACGCTACTCCTTTGTTAGCTGCATACTGTTCTACGAACCAAAGGAATTGCTTGATACCTTTTTGGAACTCATTTTCTAGCTCGTTACAGTCCAAATCAAGATCTGTATAGCGCCATTTAAGAGCCTGACCGCTGGCATTACCTAGATTGTCATCTTGGGTATCAATGGCTCGTGCAGCCTCATACAAGAACTTACGAGAGCGTTCAATATCTGCTTCAACTCCGCTAGTATCATTGTCTGCTTGTAGGGTATCTACACCACCATCACTAGAAACCTTGATAGAGCGGAACTTATTCAGATTATTCATGAACTCGCCCAAGTCTGCGCCCTGATAGTTTTTCAAAACATAAATCAGCTTCGGCATATCTGCTAACATATCAGCATTAGTAGACATTTGAAGTTGAATATTATCAATCAAAGACTTGGTTTGGACTAAAAGACCGTCCTCATACTCGTTGTAACGAAATGGAATCAGAGGGACTTTCTCCCAAGTATAAGGAATCCGTGTGCCGTCAGCGTTGACATAGTAAAAATTCCCCTTGGTCTCCTTAGATAGTGGATTGAGTTCAAGGTGTGAACCTGTCCAGATATAATCTGTAATTCCTTTTTCATCGTAGTATTCTACAAAGGTTTTAGTCTTCTTTACTCCACTTTCGTAGACTGCTTGTTTGTAGACACGTACAAAGGCAGATAGTTCCAAATGACGCTCGTCTTTCCAAAAAGGGATAATCTGTTCACTTGGGATTTTAAATAAGCGTAGACGGCCATTCTCGTCGTAATAAGGCAAGCCATAAGCTATCCCTTTCATCACCGCTTCCTTACCAAGCGACTTAATCGTAGATAAAAGATCCTCGTCAAACACGCTATCTAAGAAATCTTGTGATTTTTCTCCCTCAAGCGAGATTGTCGGCTGCTTAGAAAACAAATACCCGACCTTCTGGTCTACCAGCTTCTTGAACAAACCTAATTCAATCCTTGAGTTCGTCCTCCAATCCACATCTACTTTCTTATTTCGAATATCCGTGCGGTTTCGATAGTAGTTGTAGGCCTCTTTCATTGTGCTTACTTTCTCAGAATCCTGGTGTTCTCTTATCTCAATCTCTAGTATTTCATTTTGGGTTGTATTCTTAATCAACAACCGCCTGATTAACCATTTAAACCAATTACTCAACATTTCTCCTTCTCCTACCAGAATGATATTCCTGGCTGTCTCATATCGTCTTCAAACGCATATCTAGTAGCGTCGATTGTGTGGTCATTTACTTCTTCTAATTTAGGCTTGGGATTTCCATCACGGTCAATTGCATAGTCGGCACTTTCGAACTCTCGTGCAATATTCGGTGTGCGTTCTGGATCTATCACAATTGCATCCAAATCATCCAACCAACGTTCTCCATACTCACGACTATCAGGACCTTTCTTAGCACCTTGAACAAGCGGAATATTCAGCTGCAGTTTTAACTCATCAATCGACTTAGGTTCTGCGCTATCACAGGTTATCATCTGAGATTGATAACCTTTCTCACGGATTCTTTCAGCCAATTCACGGTTGCTAATCTTCACTCCATAAATCTCATCGATTGCATAGATAACACGTTTCTTCTTATCGTAATGCCAGCGAACAAAAGCCAAAGGGTCGTTAGCATATCCAAAGTCGTTACCTTGCCGAATGTTATCGAACCTTGCTATCTCCTCATCTGTAATCTTGCAAAATACCAGATTTTCAAACGGTGCTACACCCGAACCGATAGCCTCACCCAGATACTCCCAACGGTAACGCTTCTCTGAACGCTCTCTCGTAGCCTCTGCTTCTTCTATAAACTCTTTGGCGATAAAAGGGTTATCTTTGTATGTCGAAGAGTGTACGAATGTATTCTCAGGCTGAAATCGACTTTCATATTTCTTATTTACCCAAGAATGTTTTTTTTTTGGTGGGTTGTAAGAATAAAAGAATTTATAAAAAAGACCGTCAGCCAATTCTCCACGAAGTAGGGAGTTGGTGATCGTCTTTACTTCATCTTCAGTTTTAAACTCAGCAAGCTCTTCAATCCAGCCAATCGCAAATGGAAAGCGACTGTCTTTCAAGGATTTGATACGCTCTGGATTTTGAGCGCCACGAAAAACAATATAATTGCCTCTTGGAACGTAAGTAATTCTCAAAGGCGACTTGTTAAATTTAAACTCACTTGTCAAACCTAACTCTGAAATTGCCCACTTCAATTGCTCATAAACTGATTGTTCCAACGTATTATCCGTTTTGCGAATACAGACTGCATTAACTGCGAAATGCTTCACAAGAATGATAATCAAAAGAGCAATATCCGATGATTTACCAGAACCACGTCCACCTTTACAAGCAATATGCAGTATTTTAGGATTCATCGTTGCTCTTGCTACGCTATAGAAACTAGGCTTTATCTTCTCTTTTAAGCTAATTTTTTCAATCATTTTCATTCGGAATATCCCATACGATTTGTGTTACGGTATTTGATGTCAATTCTTGCTTTTCAACAAACAATCCGTAATGTTTACCTAAATCAACTGCTGCACCCTTTCTTGTAGATACATTCGGTTTAGCTTCAACAACCTTTTGAGTGCCCTCGCCATCCAAAACTAACAACGGTTCAGTCACCTCGCCACGCATAACTGACGTTAAAAACTCAAGTACTTCTCGCTGGTCCGCTACACGCTCTGATTTCAATTCTTCTAGTCGTTCATCTATATATGATCTAACGTTAACATTGGCTAACAGTCTGCTTCCTGCAGCTTTTGCTACCTCGTTGTTTTTGATATTTGGATAAGCCTTTTTATAAGCCTGAGTAGCATTCAAACTGATGATGTACTCATCGGCAAATTTCTGTTGTTTTTCGGTCATCCCATTTTCCATCACCACCTTTTTTATAATCAAAAAAAGCCACACGATGTGCGACCTTTTTAAGACCTCTCACAGGCTTTGCAGGAATCGAACCCACGATAACAGTTTTGGAGACTGTTGTGTTACCGCTACACTAAAAGCCTTTTTTTAAAATGCAAGGCGACTACTACCTTGCGTGTTAATTAGAAATAAATTTTCTGATTTATTTTTTTGTAGTCATTTAAAACCTCTAGCGGAATCAAACCGCCTAGCTTATAACTTACCTAGGATATAAGTAGCTACGCAATCATGCAAGGTCCAGTCGCTCCGCAACCATTTGTAAGTTAATGAGTGATATGTGAATTCTAAGCCTACTGCCTACCCCATTCTGGGACACAAACACTCAAACGGCGATGCCCGGAATCGAACCAATGGAAACATAGGAGAGAAACCACTTACCTGTCACCGCCAAAACGAGACCGAAGCCTCGGAAAAATATAATAAAGTATAAAGGAGACGTCAATGAACGAAATAGAGGGAGGGACTCGAACCCTCAATGCCCTTTACGACACCCTGATTTCAGGTAACCATCTACCAAATTCTGAGACCTCTATCTCTAATTATTGACAATACTATTTTACCATGTAAAATAAGCCATTTCCTAGCAATTTACTTGCAAATATCTCCCAAAAATTTACGAAAGACAATCAGCTTACCTTTTCGATAGGCTTCCGCAAATTCCAAAGCACCTCTGCTAAGCATGCGGTAGAACTCACTTTCAGAATAGCCTAAGTCCATATAGATAGCCTTGTCTGATAATTGGATTTTCATATCCATGTACTTCTTTGCAATTACCTGCCGAACGTATGGATCCATGATGCAGTTGACTGCTCTCTCTATCTCCAGAACTTCTGCCTCTGCATCCACATGTTCGATAACCATATTCTCTGTTGCTGTGTTCTTACCAGTAAATGTCTTCGGTTCAAATGAGTAGGTCGTTGTGATTTTAGGCAAATACTCAGCGCCCGCCATTCGGACATACGAGCGATAACTCTCTAGAACGTCATATACATTTTTTTTGGTAAATTGCACGTCAACTCTTTTTAATAACCTCACAACATCGCTCCTTTATGATATAATATTTTTATCGGAATATCACAAAGGAGTCAGCTGTGCTGGCTTTTTTATTTTATTCTTTATTCGTGATCACACTACCTGCACCGTTAACAGTAACCCAGCCATGCTTCTCTCTGGCTTCTGCTTCTTTCATCAAGTACCGAACTTTTTCCTGTATTAATCTGTTCTTTCTTCAACCACGCTCTAAATTTCGGTGTCATCCCAAATCCTCCTCTTTGACAAACGTGCCGTCAATCCAACGACCTTTTCGGTCTTTGATTTCTTGGTAAGCCAATTCAAAACATTCTTCGAAGCTATAACCAAGGGTATTGCTGATTGATTTTAACCATAGGATTGTACGTATCAGACTTGATTTACAAAAAAACTTTAGAAAATGAGTCTTGATAAATCTGAAAATCGCTTATATTTTTACTTAAATGACTAAAACATGTCATTACATCTCTATCATTTCCTGATGTTTCAAAAATCTTATGCACATCTACCTTAATCAGCAAGGCAAGACCGACAATCACGACCGCACAGTCTCCGATGCTGTCCTTTGTCAGTTGCTCATTCTTCTTGAGATAGCCTGCGCATAACTCTCCGAATTCTTCACTAAGTTTTAATGACTGCTTGTCCAGCCGTCCACCGTTTTCTAAATCACGGTCAATAAACCATTGTTTGACTTTGTCTATTGTGTTCATGATAACTCCTAAAATAATTTTATTTTCTTCTCGTAAACATCAAGTCTCTGTTTAGCAATATTGAAGATGTCTCTATCTAACTCGCAACCTACATACTCAAAACCTAATTCTTGACAAGCGATTAAACTACTTGCTGAACCAACATGAGTATCAAGAATCTTGTCTCCGTCTTTTGCGTAAGTTTGAAGTAACCAAAGATAAAGATTTATCGGTTTTTGTGTCGGATGGATTCTAACCTCATTTAAGGCCTTATTTCCTTGTTGTATATGACCTTCAGATATCGACTTCCCTTGCATCATACCATTCCACATGTAACGAAATAGCCGAATACTATCATGATAACTGCAGTACGCTATCTCACAATCTGAGAAACTTGACTTGCCATTAACTTTGTCCCACACAATACGGCCAGAACCAAAAGAGTAGTCGAAGTAGTTCACGCCCCAAATGATTTGATTTTTTGAAACTCTAAATAACTCATCAAAATAATCTCTATTTGGAATTTTCCACTCTGATATTTCGCTATACAGCTTGCTTACACCTATTGGACTGACTTTTCGACCATAGTATTTTCTTTTTTCTGGCCCGGAAAAATATGGCGGATCGACAATAGATAAATCAAAATAGTTGTCAGGATATCTTTTCATGACGTCCATACAATCTTCGTGAAGAAATAATTTCACAACATCACCTCATCCCCTACTCTGATTTTCTCAAATTGCTCTCTAGTAACTACGAACACCCCGTAATCTCTGATAGTCACTGTGTATAGCTTGCCGTGCCGTCCTTTCTCGACCACCTTACCAAATATCTCAGCGCCTGCGTTATCAGCCTTGTAGATAACCATCGGCTTCTTCTCTTCCAAATCTCGAATCTTGTCCATCTGCCAGATGTTTAGTCCAGCAGATAGCAGAATCCAGATAGCTATGAATCGTTTCAATCTATGACCTCCTTACTTTTTTGAATTCTTTCGTTTAAAGACCGGATTATGTCTTTCTTTTTCCTTCTGTTTGTGGTAATTATTGTCTTTATCAAAAACAGAGTTTTCATCTCTCATAATTTTTTTCACAACATATGGATTCATTGCCTCTTTTTCCTTTTTCTTTGGTTTTACATTTATTTCTAGAAAGAAAGATTGATTTGGAATTTCAAGTGCGAAAGTTGTTGTATTGTTATCAGGAGAGTTTAAAATATTACCAATTTCAAGAATAAGTTCAGTAATACTACTTCCAAGCGTTAATGCCATCACTCCACCTCCTCGTCTTCGTAAAAATCAACTTTTGCAAAGTGTTTAGGGTTGATAGTAATCATTCTTTCTTCTGGTTCAATTTGAATTAGTTGGAGACAATCTATGTTGCCTCGTCCGAGCCATTCTAGCATTTTGAGAATTTGTTTGTATTCGTCTCTCACCTTGATGGTTTCATCCATATATGGATTTTGTAATCTAATATTTGCCATTTATTCAACCTCCTCAATTTCAATCCCCTCACAATCGAATACCCAGCCAAAGTCAGCTTCTTCGAGTTGTTTTTTTGTAAAATGGCTTTTATATGCTAGAGAAAAATACACTCTCCCATTCCCATCTTTATTAAAGTAGTGTTTTGTCGCTTTAATCTTAACCAGATACCGCTTCTCTTTCTCGACCTCGTAGCCGTCCAGCCATGCACGAGCAAATGTTTCTTGGTTGTCTACAACCCATCTCCAATACTGTTCATTTAAGTTAGCTTGCAATACCATCTTAGTTAGCTTCCAACCCATATCTCTTTTTTCCTCAATCCAATCCGCCACAAACTGCGGTACTTTGACTTTTCGCGGTTCGTCTAGTTGTTTCAAGTCTTCTAGAAAAATTTGACGAGCTAGTTCTCCTGTTTTACTATTCCACTTCCCCTCATATCTTTTGTATTTCTCAATTAATTCCTTAACATTCATCTTCCAATTCCTTTTTTCTCTTCTTCCAGTTTTTCACTTTCTTTTTAAGCAAGTCTCTTTCCTCGGACCTGCTAAAAGCAAGCGATTTGACACACGGCTCAGATAGTTCAACTATCCTTGCCTCCGTCTGCTCGATTGTTCGTTTCAATCCGTCAATTACTGTCTGTTTGCTATATTCCACGGCTTATCCTGCTTGTTTTTCTAGCCAGTTAAAGAGCAGACCGAACTGCTCCGTCACTAGTGAATCATCATTGTATTGCTTACAAATTTCGCCAATCGTCGTTACTACCCATAGCCAATAAGTGTCCGAGCCAAAACCGACTTCTTGGCTCTTTTGATTGCTGCGTGCCATCCATTCTGGAATGACTCTGCTAAAGAAATCAATGTAGTCAATTCTCATGGCAATTCCTCAATCTTGATATAGATCCCAACTGTGTCAGCCCAGAACTTCTCAGCAATCTCACTGGCCACTTGTGCATCGTCTTGCCAGTATCCAAGTTTCGTCATGCAATCCTTGAGCAACTTCTGTAAATTATCTGTATCCGGCTTTGTAGTCTTGTACTGGCCATCGTAGCTTTTTTTGATACGAGGGAAACACCACTTAACCGTCAGACGAATCGCTCCTTTAAATTTATCAGGAGGAACATACTGGGCAAGCAAGCTCTCGAATTTCGCTCTGGCATTTTTTAGATCCTCTGGCTCATAAAATATTGGCTTACCAGATTTTACATTTACCTTTTTTTGCTGGTGGGTCGTCGTCGGGATTTTTTTCATTGGTAAAAAGAATTCAATCATCAGCCAACTCCCTTAAAATTACACCCAAGGTCGCACTAGCGCTCATAAGCAATCCAAATGTGTAATCTGGATTAAGTGCCATCTCTTCAAAATCATCTTCACATTTATCCAACAAGTCATCGATTTCCTTTTTAAGATTATCAATAGCTTTTTTATTTAATGTCATTTTTTACCTTCTTTTTTTATACACGCCTAAGTTCAGAGTGAAGGACAGGGTTACAGGGTTACAAGGGGCGGATGCATAGCCCCCTTGTACCTGTACCTGTTCTTCTGAACTCTCAGGGACACTTCCTAAATATTCTTCTTTCGGAGAAAGAGAATATTCTGTCCCTTGTTTTTGTCCCTCAAAATCAGGGACATTTTCGATAAATTATCGATTTTGTCCCTCGTTTTTTCACTCTCAGAGTCAGGGACATTTTCGATTATTTTGTCTGTGTCCTTAGAGACATTTTCGATAGACATATTCGAAGTTGACCCTCGACTTTGTCTCTGTCTCTATTTTTGTCCCTAGGGACATTTTCGATATTTTTTGTCGTTGTCTCTGTCTTTATTCTTAAATTTTTGCTATAATTTCTTTGTTTTTTACTTCGAAATTTCCATTGTCTTTTATCCATCTTCGAATGGTTTTTTCACTAATCGGCTTCTCTTTTGTCGAAAAGTATCCGATTAAGTCATCGATAGTGACTGGACTTGTTCCATCATTTATCGCTTCAATAGCTGTTTCTATTTTTTCAGAGCGTTTCTCAGAGCGCTCTTTTTTCGTCGTCTTCTTGTCGAAGTTTTTCTTCCACGGGGAGTTTTTCTCATTCACCTCTTCCAATTGGATATCCGCCAACACACCCGATTCATCGAGCGCATGCACTGGATAGCTAAACCACATGTTCACTGGCTTGAATTTGGCAAACTCTCGAAGCGTACCTTCCACACGCCATGCGGTTGCTATCTGGATCTTGTTGCGAATTTCTTCGAGCTTGTCTACATAAGGAGCACGAGCCATGACATCAGGGATCCCTTTTTCAAAGTGCGTTCTCATCTGCGCTGGACTTAATAGGTCATCTAGTCCGACATTTTGCTGGTAATAGGCATTATTTCGCTCTTGCAAAGCCTGTTTATACACTTCGCACGCTGCTTGATTCAGTCTTTGAGTAAGCAATTCTTCTGATACTTCCAGCTCGACCAAATCGATAAGCGCGTCAGGATCCCGAGCGAATACACCCGAACCACTAGCGCGGTCCATGGACTTCTTGCCACCTTGCGAACCTTTTGAGTGGTGATGGCAGTAGATAACGCTGGAGCCGAGCTCTGTCGCTACTTTGTCGAATTGATTGGTAAAGTGGGCCATCTGGTCTGCACTGTTCTCGTCACCGGTCAGGACCTTGTAAATCGGGTCAATGATGACTGCGATATAATTCTTTTTCAAAGCTCGACGAATAAGTTTAGGCGCTAGCTTGTCCATCGGTACAGTCTTCCCACGAAGATTCCAGATATCGATATTCTGGATGCTTTTAGGTGGTAATCCCATAGCTTGATAAACGTCACGGAAGCGATGTAAGGCAGACGGACGGTCTAGCTCCAGATTGACGTATAATACACGCCCCTGAGTACAATCCCAGCCTAGCCATTTTTTGCCTTCAGCAATTGCAATTGACATTTCAATTAAAGCGAATGACTTACCAGCTTTTGATGGTCCAGCAATCAGCATCTTATGGCCTTGACGAAGGACACCTTTTATCAACTCAGGAGCTAACTCTGGCAAGTTATCCCAACTATCGGCCAATCCTTCTGGATCCGGCAGGTCGTCATTCAAATCTTCGATGTATTGATACCACTCATCCCAATCGGTCTTACCTATGTTAGTATCTACTAAGAATTGCTTCTGTCCATTACGGATGAACCCAGGCATACGAGATAGTCTACTTGGATTCCGATTCTGTGTATCGACGATAATGCCGTTCTTTTGACAAATCTTATAAAGATAATCAACCCTATTACGGTATTCTTCGTAATTCTTGGCATCTACTTTGACGATGGCATGTAGTGACTTGTTTCCGCTATGCACCAAGGCAACAATCGGTAATTCAAGTTCTTTGTATATGGCGTTCTGTTTATCGATTGGCATACTGTCGGATTCGACCAGGGCATATCTGAAATCTGTCACGTTTTCATTTTTTGCGCCTTTCCCGTCCATTGGATTGAATCGAACCCATGCGCCGGCTTCTTCGTGATAATCACCTAGCACTGCACCGATATCGCCATTACATCTACTAAGTTCTTCAATCAATTGCCCAGCAGTCCGGTCATAAGCCCCCTTAGTTGGCAGCCATTTGACAATCTCGCCTGTTTCATCGTCAGTCTTTGGATAGCATTCAGTAACGTACCCAACATTTTCACTAGCTTCAAAGAGCGTTTCAAGGTATTTGATAATTTCCTGAACCGGATTCCAAATAGTTGGCTCATGGATTTCCTTACCTTCAATCCAGTCTTTATCAATGACACGATAATCACGATCTATTGTATCGGTCCAGCCTAACTCATGCGCGTTCTCGCTATCATAGCTAGATTGCGACACCCAGCCATTTTCTTTAGCAAGTTGGGTAATCGTTGCACCCGTCACGATAGTTCCTGCTTCTTCATTGAAAGTATCCCATTTCTTGAAGCACTCAAATTTCTTGTATCGACTATCATTTTGTGACCAGTTATCCCAGTCGGATGCTGTATATCCTTCATGTTTAAGAGCCATACCGACATTGACCCACGTTTGATAATCTACCGTGGCAGGATTGATGTAATCCAGCAACGGCAACAAATTAAAATCATTCTCTGCCACTATCTCCTCCTTCTTAATTTAGTACATATTCAGCTGGTCGCACGCTTGTCGGAACTCTCCAACCATTAGCTGCTATGCGATTAATCATATTTTTAGCTTCTTCGAACGGCCACATTCCCACACCTTTGAAACCGTATCTTTCAAGTAATCTGATTTGTTTAGGTGTTGTTAAACCTTCCGCTTGTCGCTTGTGTAATCTATCTAAATATAAAGCAGCCTTTCCAGCATTCGCGATTTCGTCAGGAAGTATGCCGTATTTCTCAAGAGCTTTAATTTGCTTATCACTAGCAGGTGCCAGCTCCCATCCGAAGTTAGGCACGTAATTCGACAAGTCTTCAGCATGGATAGACATTTCAAATTGCAACGGATCTACTAGTTTGCGTTTACGCTTGCGCATTTCTTCCAATTGTTTGGCCAAGGCTTCTTCACGCTGTGCGACGACGTCCTCGGTTGCCTTGACTTCCATATCTTCGAGGTCAAGCATTACACCAGTTTGCTCTTCCATGTTCTCAACCATTTTCTGAGCGACTTCTGGAGTCTCACAGATTAAATGAGCTGGACGGCATAGCTCGTGGCGTTCTGTATGCCAGAGGAAGTCTAGCAAGAGTAATTCTTCCTTCCCTGGATGCAGACGAGTACCACGCCCCACCATTTGAGAATAGAGCGCTCGCACTTTGGTAGGTCTTAGCACAACTACACAGTCTACTGATGGACAATCCCAGCCTTCTGTTAGAAGCATGGAATTACAAAGAACGTTGTAGCGGTCTTTCTCGAAGTCTTCTAAGATTTCTGCACGATCCTTGGACTCTCCATTGACTTCAGCAGCACGAAATCCTTTTGCGTTTAGGATATCGCGAAACTTCTGCGAGGTCTTTACCAGTGGCAAGAATACAACTGTTTTGCGGTCAGCGCATTGCTTGACCATTTCGTCCGCTATCTGTTCCAGATATGGATCTAATGCTGTTCCGACGTCGCTCGCTTTGAAATCGCCTGCCGACATACTCACATTTGATAAATCCAAACTTAGCGGAATTGTCAAAGCCTTGATTTTAGATAAATAACCTTCTTTGATAGCTTGGACTAGCGAATATTCATAAGCGAGGCTATCGAAGTAGGAGCCAAGGTTTTTCATATCTCCACGGTCTGGTGTGGCAGTCACTCCTAATACATCCGACATTTCAAAATAGCCAAGAACACGCTGATATCCATCTGAAATGGCGTGATGGGCTTCGTCGACTACAATTGTATCGAACCAATCGGGAGGAAATTGACTAAGTCGTTTCTCTCTCTGCATAGTCTGAACCGAACCGACGACGACCCGATACCAAGAACCAATAGAAGTATTCTCCGCTTTCTCTAAAGCCGTACCAAGTCCTGTTGCAGTCTTGAGCTTATCGCTAGCCTGCTCCAAAAGCTCTGACCTATGAGCAAGGACAAGCACACGCTTGCCCTCTCTCACTTGGTCTTCAATGATTTTTGAAAACACAATCGTCTTTCCGCATCCTGTTGGCAATACTAAGAGCGTGCGCTTGCGACCTTTAGCCCATTCAGCTTGAACAGCCTCCCGTGCTTCCTGTTGATAAGGTCTTAATTGCATCCCTTACCTCCTAGAATTGCCCAGCTTGATATCCTGCTTGTCCTTGCGGTTGTTGCGCAAAATTCGGTTGCTGTGGTTGCTGGTAGCTTGCTTGTGTAACTTGCCCTGGTTGTTGATTTAATACTTTTGTGTAATCAACATCTTCAGGATAGAGCATTGACTTAACTTCGTTATAATTATTTTCCTTGTACTGTCGAGTTCCGACTTTACATACACCGGTTGCGCCGATGATTGTATTCCAATTCATGCGAAGTGGTTCGCCTTTTTTCTTTTGGCCAATTGCAGCAAAGAAAGCAGATAGCATTCCTTCAGTTGAGCTGTGCAGGAATAAATTGTGACGCAATTCGGTTTCGCCTTCATTAGCTACAATCTTAATGCTGACGATAGCCTTGTTACACGCTGGCAATTTTCCGGGATTTTGTGGATTTGGCGTGTGGCGTGTGCGTTCCATACCGATTACTGTAAAGTGGTATAAACCGTCAGGTAGTAGGACGTATTCCGAGTCTTTTTCAATCGTATCTTCCCATCCAAATTCGCGTTCAAAGTTGTTGTATTGTTGTTGTGTCATGCTGTTTTTCTCCTTATGCTAAAATTGTGATTTTATCGTTGTTTGCAAGTTCTGTTTTTAAATAATCTGAGATGTTTTTAACAGCATCTAATTTCCATTTGCCCCCATCCGCTTCAAAGAGAGCTAGATTCGCTGATTTGTTAACTCTGAATACAAACTGACTTGCTGGTTGTTCTACTTCATTAAAGGTACGATATGGTCGTAAGGTTACTGGATTTGGAGTCTTAGCCTGTGCTAGACTTGCTACACCATCACGAACAGTCACCGTTTGTGTAACGCCGTTATCTTGAGCCTCTGCCCCTTTTTCGATTTTTAAGTGACTAGCAAAATCTAAAACTAGATTGCGGTCTGCATCATTGATAAACATAGATTGCAACATAATATTAAACTCTTCCTGATTACACCAATTACTAAAGGGGATAAATGGAACAGATGCCTTTACAGATACAAGTTGAGGACGTTTGCCATATTCAATATCCACTTGATCATACACAGAAACTTTTTGATAACTTTCTACCACCACTACAAGTCTATGACCACCGATAAAGTCGTTATCTGATTTGAGATAATCCACTAAACTTTTGAGCGTTTGAAGTTCAAGAGTCGGCGCATATTTGCGGGGGCTAAGTTCTCTGAAGTCATGCTTATTGATGTCAAAATATTCCTTCCCACTTGATGAAGAAATAATTTTATTTTCTTTATCTGCTAACTCAACTGCATAAGATAATGCTGCTTTAAGATTTTCTGTCATGGTTAGTTACCTGCTTTCTTTTTGTTGTAATCAATAATATTTGTATTTTGTTGTTCGACTTTTTCGATGAGTTCCCCAGTATCTGTTCTCATATCACCATTGTCATCAAAGTAAGTTTGCCCAGGGATACCACTTTTAAGTTCATTAGCGTGGATTTTACCAGCATCATCACGACCAACAATGACAGTTGTTGCAACACCTTTCTGCGGTGCCAAAGTAGATTTTACTTCCATACCTGTCTTAACGACAGTACGTTCATCATCTGTTGACATCATTAGTGTGATAGTAACCTTACGAGTTGCCTTAGCTTCCGTATTTGGATCCAGGATGTTATCAAGGACTTTTTCTAACTCTTTATCAACCTTCTCTTGTAAGGCTGTATTGGCGATTTTTGATAAATCGATTTTAATAGTTTTATCTTTCATAGATACCTCTTGTTATACCTTGCTATGATTTCTAATTCCCAAAATCTACACCGTAAAGGGCAATTCTGGTTCTTTTCTAACTTGATTTTCAATAACTTCCACAGTTGCTTGCCAATGAGCGACAATCATATCCCAGTAGTCAGTCGGGAAACTTTCAATAGGAGTCCCTAGTGGAAAATGCCCGCGAATGTAAGCGACTTTTTGAAGTTCTTCTTCCGTCACGTTACCTTGCGTCATGAGGTCTGTCAAACTCTTTGGTAAGTTCGTGTGATATTGTGCAGGCGTTGCCTGTGGTATGCCAGGAGCTTCATTTTGTGGTTTTTCAGCTACCTGTGACATATCAAGTGACAATTCCTCTTGGACTTGCTCAGGGGCTTGCTGTGTGGCCTGCTGAGGTTCTGGAGTGACTGTCTGAGGTTGCGATGGAATAGGTTGTGTTTGCTGACTCGCAAATATATGAGCGATACCAGCATAATGGAATGGCATTTCGTCGGGTAACCCATGTCGGTTCTTGGCATCCCACGCTGGCCGATGGTTGGTATACATGACACGCTCACCGCCCTGGGCTTTCTTTTTGCCGTTATCAGTTGTCATGACTAAGGTTTTGTAGTTGGCGAATAGAACCATGTCTGCCCATTCTTTTACGAGTGGCGCGGTCTTAGACCCTGTCTTTTGACCGAGCTTTAATTCATATCGATCGTACGAACCCATCTCGTCCGGTTGTTCAAACTTCTTGATTTGAGCGTGTGCAGTCAATACCACGTTGATCCCCATATCAACCAAATCAGACAAGCTATTCAAGAAACGTCCCATTTCTTCTTGGACATAGGTGTAACCTTTGCCCCAGCCAAAATCCTCAATCCCTTGCTTACCATGTTGCGAACAGATGTAATTAACTGCCAAAGCTTCAGCCCAATCGATCGTATCAATGACGAGTGTCCCACACTCAGTCGGATTTGCCTTAATAAAAGCAATCTCATTGATGAGCATGGTCCAGCTGGTCGGCTTGTCGAGTCGTGCTACATCCATGTTATCTGTCGAACCTTCTGTATCGACGAAGACAGCATTTGGAAATTCAGCAGCAAACGTGGACTTGCCAATTCCTTCCGGACCGTAGATAACTACCTTTTGAGCTCGTGCCCGTTTTCCTCTTGTGATTTGCATTATTCACCTCCAAAAATCCCTTCTACCAAGGAGCGTAAAAATTTTTCTTTATTGATATCATCAACATTCTGAAGCGGTTCGTTTGGTTCTTTTCCTTCTAATGTTTCAATTGAGAATTCAGCTNTTACACGAACTAACTCGGCTTCAAAAACACGAGCCATTCCTTTGTAAATATTTTCTTCTTTAATTAAGCGATCTTCTGGAAGAATCAAAGCATCGTTTACACATTCTACCCAGCTCGCTTCATAGGCTAGACGACCTGTCCGATTTTTATAATCTGATAAAAAATATCCTGTTTTTTTGTCACGTAATACGATAAAAGTTTTTTGTTGTTTCATGATTGTTCTCCTTTAATTTTTAAAATCCACCTTGCCATGTTTTAGGTGTTTGTGTCACTTCTGGCTTGACGCTATACCCGTCTTCAATCAGGATGCTACATTCATCTCCTGTTGATACACGAGTCGCGATTGCTTGCAAACCTTCTTGCTCAAGCCATGAACCAAATTCTTGTAGAGTCAGCTGATCCATTTGCTCCAGCTTGTCAATGAGTACGAAACCACACTCTAGCTTGAGTTTGCGCACGATTGCAGTCGCAACTTGTAATTGCTGGCTACCAGACATGTTATCCCAGCGCTGGCCAAGGTAGAGCAATTCGCCATCATCCACGGACAAACCAGGTAACGGTAAATCTGCGTTTGTAAGCAAGTCTGTCTTCTGCTTGCGGATGTCAGCAATCACATTATCAAGTTCCTTGTATTGCTCGCGATAACCCTTGGCATCTTCTTCTGCTTTATCCTTGTCCAGATTAGCTCGTACTTTACGATTGATTTCGTCAATCTCTGCGATGTTTTTTTCGATTTCTTCAGTTGATTCATCGAGAAGATCCATGGCATCGGTATTCGCGATAGCCAAGTCTTGAGCTAACTGACTTTCTTTTGTTTTCGCATCAGCCAGCAATTGCTCCAATCGTTCAACCTCTGCAGCTGCTGAGTCGTGTTGATTTTTGATAGATACCAAGTTCTGACGTTTGCGAGCATTTTCGCCATTCTTAGCAAGGATATCCTGTTGTTGTTGGATAAGCTCAGAGATAGAGACCAATTCTTTCGGTGCCTCTGGGTAGTAAGGTTGTTCTTTTGCGAACTTCTCCTTTTGGTCAGCAATCACACCGATTGCGTGGCGCTCATCGTATTTGGACTTTTCCTGCATCTCCAGTTCAGCCAATTGCGGACCAACTCCGATAATCTGCAACAGAGTTTTAGCCTTCTCTTTGCTGGTCTGCTCCATAAATTTTGGCAAGTTGATGGCCAGCTCTTCCACGAAGCTATCAAGTAAGTTTTGACCAGCCTTGTTGCCACTCGGGTCAATGACTTTGAGGGTGCTATTCTTTCCGCTACGCTCCACAATCAGGCCGTTTGATAGCGTGATTTTTAGGCTAGGCGGGATTGTACTGCCTTCTCTCTGAGCTTGGCTAGGCTTGTACTTGTTGCCACCCAACGCCCAAGCAATCGCGTCCAGCACGCTTGTTTTCCCCTGGTTGTTATTTCCACCTACGATTGTCAAACCAGTCGCCGACGGCTCTAATTTAACCGCTTTAACACGTTTGACGTTTTCAATTTCTAGTTTATTGATTGTCACCATCTTCTACTCCTTAACTAGCCCTACAGGCGGTTGCACGTCGTACGTAAATTNCTTATCTGAATTTCTCATATTCATCCGCGCGACATTGTTTGCCATCAGCTGGCGCTCTTTTTGTTTCATTTCAGCGTGGTCATCTAGTTTATTTACTAGAGACCAGAGCGCGATTCCGAAGATTGTCACAAAATAAAGATATTCCATCATTTTACGTTCTCCTTTTCTTTGTAGATTGCTACGATTTTTTCAAGATCAGCTATATGCTGATTTGCTCGTTGGTATTTTTCTTGAAGGTCAATCAATGCTCTGTTTAAATCCAAAGCTACGATTCTCCAGTCAGTGTTGATTTCTTTGGATAACCAGTTTTTTAATCTTACTAATAGATTCATTCTTCCCTCACTTTGCTAACTGACTTTGAAAACGTAGTACGTCGTTCATGTCATATAAATATTTACCGCCTTTAGCATTTTGCTGATAGCGGAATTTCCCTGCATCTCTGAAATCTTCAATTTTCTTACGACCCCAACCGGTCTTTTCTTGGACGTCTTTAATTGAAGCCCAGTTCGTGCCTCTTGCCACTCGTAATTTAGCTTCGGTCATAGCTTTCACATTTAACTGGACAAGTTCTTCTAGCAGTTCATTTTTGAAATCTTCCCCAAACAATTCCAAAGCCATTGGCAATTTCCTCCCTTTCGTGATATAATTAAGTTAGTTATTTTAGTAAGCGCCTGACTTGTTCAGGTGCTTTTTTTTGAATTAAGCCACATCTTTTTGCTCAATCAGTGGTAAAATTCCTTTTTTGTTTTTAAGCAGATCATAAAGAAACAATCGTCCCTTTTGAGTCCAGTAAGTATGCATCTTGCTATAGTCTGCATCAATTGTGTGAGTTTTTGATTGAGTATAACCTTTACCTGCGTACTTCTGATACAAAAGCCATGTACTACCTTGCTTGTATTGTACTTTAAGTTCATGCAAGATTTTATTCAGCTTCGTAGCGCTCATCCCGTAATCTTTAGCGATTACTGAAATCGGTACTAGTGATTTATTTTGCAAGACTAAGTCGTAATATGTTGCTTTCGGTTGTAGCTCTTGGATAATTTGATTCTTTTGAGCTACTTCTTCCTGCGCTTGTAAACGCAATTGTCGTTCTTCTTTTAGCTTCTGAAGTGCTGCGATTGCCATATCTGGATTCTCCAGCAAATCATCAATAGCGTACAAGCCATGCTTACGAATAGATTTCAAGATTTCTTTTACTTTTTTCTTGAACTCTTTTGCCAATGGTTTTCGAGATTGCATAAGAACTTCATAAAGTCCGTTCTCTGTTAAGAACCATACTTCTCTATTTTGACCTGAACGGAACAATGTTCCGACCAGCTTTTCGTCTTCATCGATTTTATCTAGCATTTTATTCACACTAGATACATCGTACTCAATCCATTCGGCTACATCCTTTGCGACAAACAGCGGTTCATCTGCTGTACCGTAAACTGTGAAGTGTTTTCCGAGAACTTCCTGCTCGTTAATGATAGTTAATTCCATATTATTCCTCCAGTGTTTCTTCTAAATAACCACTTTCCAATTCAACGATTTGGTCAATGATTTTGTGATAGGTTGACTCAGAGACTAGAATCGAAACTTTCTTTTGATGATTTACAAAAGTGTTCTGCTCTTTTTCTAACTTCTCTAGTCGATTTTCAATCGCAAGCAAGCGATTTTCAAAAGCTACCTCAAATGGTTGCTTATTTCGTACTACTTCCTCCATGGTTATCTCCTTACTCCTAAGACGGTAGTTTCAGAAAATCCGAAACGTTGTCTAAAAAAATATCGTCTACTGAAACATCTAGTGCGCTAGCTAGTTTTTTTATATTCTCATAACTAGCTCTACGCAATTTTTTGACATCATTTTCATAACTCATTATAGTGCGCGATGTTATGCCAGTTTCCTTCGCCAATTCCTCTTGAGTCATCCCACGAAAACGTCGCAAAGTTTTTAAGGTGTTCGCCATCTATTGCTCCTTTCTTGATTATGTCTTAATTATACACTTCGGTTTTTCCGAAGTCAAGCATTTTACTTCATTTTTTTCGAAATTTTTTTCTCTTTTTGTTTGTAACGTTTCGGATAAAGTGATATTATATAGTAAAAGAAAAATACGAAAGGTATTTCACGTCATGGAGAACCAAAATAATTATTTTGCTTCTAATCTTAAATTTCTACGTCAAAAATACCAAATGGAACAAATTGACTTAGCTAATAGATTGGGAAGAAAAAGTTCCTCTTCAGTAAGCGAATGGGAGAGAGGAAAGTATACTCCCAAAGCGGGCGTTTTAAATGATATTTCTAGAATATTCAATGTTTCGTTATCGGAATTGATGACCAAAGACTTATCTGACACTTCCTCCCCCCCAACCGAGACACCACAATTCAGAGCAATCCAACGTAAAGCTAAAATCCTAAGCGTTACAGATCAAGAGCGTTTATTGCAAATAATGGACTTAACTTTCCAAGATGTTTTGAATGGAGGTGGCGACGACGACCACGACTTCTAGAAATATCGATTACAAGAAATTAAAAAGCATAGCATATAGTTTTCTCAATCAATACACAAATGGTAGATTACCAATCGACCTACTTCATATTATTTCACAGCTTGACAATCTTCATCTTATGAAATACAGCACTCTTGCAAAAGAAAACAATATGGATATTAACGAAGTTTATCAACTTTTAAACAGTGAAGATGGTGCTTTGTGGTATAAATCTGATACCCAAACATATATCTTGCTTTATAATGATACTATTGATAATAAGGAGCGCATTCGCTTCACAATCGCTCACGAATTAGGTCATTATGTATTAAAACACAACGAAACGACAGACAAGACTATCTTATCACGGTATAGCTTATCCGAAAATGAGTATAAGACTTTTGAAACGGAAGCAAATTTTTTTGCAAAACATTTACTAGTTCCTTTTCCAGTTTTAGGTAACTACGCAATGTTTTTTCATTCTATGGATGATAGGTTTATTCAATCTGTATTTCAAGTTTCTTTTTCTGTAGCTAGTTATGTCCTCAAAAATATGAAATCGATGCAATCTTTTGGACTTATAAAAGACGGTCACGAGGTTGAAAAAAAATTCGCTAAGTATATAGCTACTAGTCAAAATACTAGAATTTGTAGAACTTGTTTTAGTAAAATTGATAGAAATTTAAAATACTGTCATATCTGCTCTACCCATCAACAAAAGGGAACAACAACTTTAGAAGCTTATTTAGAAAATCGAGAGAAAGAAAAATTACGTATGAGATACCCAAAATATGATTTAGACTTGGATGGATATCCAATTATCTGTCCTAGGTGCGAAAACGAAGAGTTGGATGTCAACAACTATTGTAATGTTTGTGGCATATACACAAGAAATATTTGCATAGGCGATTATGAAAGTAACTTCGACTCCCGTGGATATGCAATTCCAATTGTTCACTTCCTAGGAAATGGTTGCAAAAAAGTATTAGTTGGAAATTCTCGTTACTGTCCAGATTGTGGTGGGAAGTCGAGCTACTTTTTCCAAGGATTACTTAAAAATTGGGATTTAGAAAAAGACATTGACGAAGAACTACCATTTTGATTCTTTTTGTTACATAAAAAAAGCCCCACACTCGCAAAGTTTGGCGACTCTGAATCTACGGGGGCAAAGAAGAGTATTTATCATTAGTAAATTAAAAATATGTGCAACAACTGATTCACATTAAAAGCTGGGAGAGGTTTCATTATGAATGAAGAACGCAAAGTTTTAGGTATTTTGGCTATTATTTTCGGAGCAATCGCTCTATTTGGGTCTTGGATGCCTATCATTAACAACCTATCATTTGTTATTGCTATTTTAGCGCTTATATTAGGTTTGATAGGTCTAGCTATCAACAGAAAAAGACCAAAAATGTTGGCTATCATTGGTACAGTCTTAGCAGTTGTGTCAATGGTTATTGTTATCGCTACGCAATTGATGTATGCTCGTGCTTTGAATAATGCTGCCAAGAATGTGGAAGAAACTGTAAGTTCAGTAAGTTCTTCATTCGAAGCATCACAAAAAGAAGAGGATGCTAAGTTTAACTGGACAAAAGAACAGTTTGACGCTCTTCAAATGGGTGATATCATGAACTATGGTGCTGGCGGAACTAACTACGACGATATTGTTAGCGTTCATGGAGAGCCAAACAATATAAACACTACTACTGTCAATGATCATGAAAGTAGAACGATTTCATATTCTTCAGCAGGAACAAAAATCCGAAGTGTTACTTTAACATTCAGCAAACAAGCAGATGGTGCTTACTTATTAACTGCAAAAGTTGGCATCGGCTTGGAATAAGTTTGAGTTTATGATATAATTAAGTTACTTAGAGGCGAGCCCTCATATTTTTAAACTTTGCACCATAGCGTGCCAGGGGAAGTAACTTAACCGTTGCTTCCCTTTTTAAAAACAAAAATCCCCACACTCAAAGTTTGGCGACTCTGAGCGTGAGGATGTACTGTATAAGGAAACGACCATTAAAAAGGTAGTTTTCTTATACCCATTTTATCAAGAAATGAGGTGAAAATCAATGGAAATAAAGTCTTATAAAAAGAAAAACGGAGAGACGGCTTTTGGTTTTAGAATTTACGTCGGAAAAGAAAACGGAAAAGACAAGTATATTAAACGAAGAGGATTTGCGACTAAAGCTAAAGCAAGAGCAGCACTACTTCAACTTCAGGAAGATATAGAAAGCGGAGAACAAAGCAGGAAAGAAATCACGGTTGAGGAAATCGCAAAAAAATGGCTCAAAGATTATTCCGAGACAGTGCAAGAAAGCACCTACATCAAGACATCTAGGAATTTCAAGAATCACATCTATCCAGCTTTCGGCAATAGAAAGATAGCTACGATAACACCACTTCAAATGCAGGAACAAGCTAACGAGTGGTCGAAGAAACTGGTCTATGGCCGTAAATTAAAGGGGTTGATGAATAATGTTTTTAAGTATGCAATCAGACATGGTTACATTGATACCAATCCAGTAGACAGCGTGATTACATCAACAAGAAAGAAATCAGATAACAAGAGCGACTTCTATAGCAAAGACGAACTTAAAAAATTTTTAAAACTTGTCTCCAAAACAAAGGATCTAGAGAAGATAACTCTATTCCGTCTTCTGGCCTTCACAGGGGCACGAAAAGGGGAGATTTTAGCCCTTGAATGGAATGACTGGACAGATAATACTCTTGACATTAATAAGGCCATTACAAGAGGTTTTGCAGGCGAAGAGATAGGCAATACCAAAACGGTAAGCAGTAATCGACTAATCAGTCTGGACAAGAAAACAAAAAGTATTTTGAAAAAATGGAAAAAGCAAAATCCAAACACCAAATACATTTTTGAAAATGAATTTAAAAAGCCAATTCCAAGCACTCTTCCTAGAAAGTGGCTTATCAAAATTGTGGAAGGTAGCGACCTACGTCCAATTAAAATCCATGGATTCAGACATACACATGCCAGCCTTTGTTTTGACGCTGGTATGACTTTGAAGCAAGTCCAACATCGGTTAGGACATTCCGACTTGAAGACGACCATGAACGTTTATACTCACATAACTAAGCAAGCAAAGGATGACATCGGAGAACGCTTTGCCAATTATATTAATTTTTAAACACAACAGACCTTCTTCAAAAAGAGGGTCTGTTTTAGGGTCTGTCTTTTTCGCAAAAGAATACCAAGGAATACCAAAGACAAAAATAAAAAACGTTGATTTAACAACGTTTTACCAAGGAATGCAAAAGAATGCAAAGGAATAATGGAGCCGGTGGGAGTCGAACCCACGTCCAAACACCTGCCAACATATTTGTCTACAACCATAGGTTATGTATTAGTTTAACAGTCCCTCGACACATAACTCAAGCCTAGAAACTGCGAGTCTATCAATCTCTTATCAAGCCGCTAGACAAGACTTGATCGTATCTCGCTAATAATAAGACCTGTCATTGAACACGAGCAATCCAAATCGGGTCACGCCTGCTGGTTTTTAGGCAGCTAGAGCGTAAGAAGTGTTATTTTTTGCAGTTATATTTAACTGAGCGTTTACGTCGCCACACGAGTCGCAAAATATGCCTCATAATGCCTGTCGAATCCGTAACGACCCCAAAAGACAGTAAAACCATTATACCTTATCTAACACAAAAATGCAAAAAGGAAATCAATTAACTACAAAAGATAGTCTTTCAAGGCTTTTGTCAAAACCTGATAACCAGCAACACTGAGATGCAGTCCATCAGTTGTATATTCTTTTTTGAGTTGGCCTGCCTGGTCTGTCAAACTATCAAAAACTGGAACAAATTCTACCTGCATATAGGCAGAAGCAAGCTCTTGATAGGCTTGATTCCATTTCTGAATTTTTTCATTCGTGCGGATATAGACTGTTTGCTTGTACTCCTCTCCCTCATTGACTGGCAAAATAGAAAGCAATTTAATCTCAGCCAATGGATAATCGCGAGCAATAGACTGTATGATAGCTTCGAGATTATTGAGAGTCTCATTCACAGGCACATCTTTTCCGATATCATTTGTCCCAATTAAAAGGACAATTTTATCTACTGCTCCACCGTACAGATGCGCATCTAGATTTTCTAATAACAGCCCTGTCTGATAGCCACGAATTCCTCGATTGACAATCGTCTTCGAAGTCCCAAATAGTTCCTGCAGAGGATAATATTCGACAATGGAATCCCCAATAAAAAGAATATCTGGCTCTACAACAGAAACCTGATTTAAGTGACGATACTTGGTTTGGATTTTTTCTTGTTCCTTTAGTAACCAATTTTCTAATAACTGTACTGCCACTTCATTCTCCTTTTTCTAACCAGTTTTCCAAGACTTGGTAAACTCCTCCTTGGCTGTTGGCTGGCGCTAGAGCCGTCGCCACAGCTTTGGCTTTATCATCAGCATTTTCCATCGCATAGGCAATTCCAGCCATTTCAAGCATTTCAACATCATTTTCACTGTCACCAAAAGCCATAATTTGTTGAGGGTTCAAGTCCCAACGCTTGAGTAATTCTTCCAATCCCCATGCTTTATGAATTCCAGCTTGAAGGATATCAATGCAACCATAGCCACTCGATACAGCCCGAACACGGCCATCAAAGAGGTCATTGATTTCTTCCAAGACCGAATTCAACCGTTCCTCACCAACAACCATACTCATCTTGAGAACACCATCAAAGAGGTCAGATGTTAACTCATCCACAAATTGCATCCGTTGGTAGAATTTTTCAATCATTTCTGGAGTCATAAAACTTTCAAGATCTGTAAAAATCGTACCTTCTTTGACGAAACCACCCTTCATCCCCGTCACAACAAACTGATCCTGACACGCTCGACCCTTGAAATGAGCCAAAGCCTTATCGACAATGGCATCATCCCAAGTCTGAGACTGAATCAATTCATTGTTTTCAAAAATGCGAGCACCGTTTGCAACAACCAGAACCACTCGATCCACCAAGTGCTCCAGTAGTTGCCTCATGCGGTGAATTTCATTCCCAGTCGCGATGACAAAACGAATACCCCTTTGATCCAACTGATCTAAAATCTTTTCCAAGCGTGGAAGATCAAGCTGGCCTCTAGCATCCAGCAAGGTCCCATCCATATCTGTCGCAATTATTTTAATCGTCATTTACTTCCCTCTGGATTCAAGCTAATCCCACTTCAATCCTACATGTTCGTTCATTTCTTTATAAGCTGTATCAATTCGTTCCTTAGTCGCTTCATCCAACTGGTCACGATGACTGCCACCCTCGATAAAGTCTTCTAAGATATAAGTTTGGTAAAGGAAGAGTGGATAACCTTCTGGAGAATAGGTTCCTTTCGGTGTACGATTTACCCAAGAAGGATGTGCTTTAGCAGTTTCGATTGTCGTCTTGCCATCCTTTTTCTTAATGGTCACATCCATAAGAACACCACGCTCTGTCCACTTAGCATTTTCTTCATCTTGCATGGTTTCAATTCGTTGATTGGAAATGAAGTTCCCCATTGAATAGATAATGAGTTTCTTATCTCCATCTTTTTCAACCGTTTCAGATGGTTCCACAACGTGAGGGTGCCCACCAAAGATAATATCCGCTCCCCAATCAATCATCTTGTGATAAAGAACCTTTTGTTCTTCAGTTGGTTCCAAGCGATACTCCACACCCATCTGAGGCATGATAATGGTGATATCCGCTTCCTTTTCTGCCCGTTCAATTTCGGCCTTCATCTTGTCTTCATTTAAGTCTGAAAGATAGCGGTTATAGTCATCTTGAGAAATACTTTGCTCAATTCCGTTAAATCCATAAGAATAAGCCAAAAGTGCAACCTTGATACCGTTGACTTCCTTAATAACCAGAGGTGCTTGATCACGTGACTCATGCGTATAAACGCCAATAGGTGTCATTCCAGCCTTTTCAATAGCATCTGCTGTTGAGACCACACCTTCTATTTGTGAATCTAGGATATGGTTATGCGCCAAGTCTAGCACTTGATAACCGGCATCCTTGATGGCATCCATAACTTCGCCAGGCGCATTAAAGAGAGGATAACCTGCCAAATAGTGGTCCTTGTTCACAGTGCCTTCAAAATCACCTATAATCAGATCTGCTTGTTTGAGCCATGGTTTCACATAGTCAAAATTTTCATGAAAATCATAGGTTCCATCTTCTTTTAGGGCAGAACGATAAATCGGAATATGATAGAGGAGGTCCCCATTGGCCATAATTCTAGCAGTTTTTTCCTCTTCCTGATCTTTAGCGTTTTGATTGGTCTTATTAGCTTCTTGAGAAATGGTATCCTTTTTTTGACTGGTCAAGGGGATTCCTTGGAAGCTTTCAAACAACAAGACCAAGCCCATTGATAAAGCAACTGCTAGCAAGAGTATCGCCACAAATCCCTTATTACTCCACTTGCGATAACTCCTTAAAAAGTTTACCAAGCCCTTCATAAAACGAAAAGCTGAACCACGCTGATTTCTATCTTGTCTTCTTTGCATCTTCATTCTCCCTACTTTCTTATGCAAGCCTTTTCTTTTTATTATATCACAGATAAGTAATTCTTTCACAATTGAATCGAACCTACTAGGCATTTTCTATAAAAGCTCGATACCGTAATGCTTCCAATCCTTGTCATTTTGTGTTATCATGTAGAGGTAATGAAAGGAGAGAAAATGTCTGCTATAGAACGTATTACAAAAGCTGCTCACTTAATTGATATGAAAGATATTATTCGCGAGGGGAATCCAACTCTACGCGCAGTTGCTGAGGAAGTCACTTTCCCCCTATCTGACCAGGAAATCATTCTCGGAGAAAAGATGATGCAATTCCTCAAACATTCCCAAGATCCTGTCATGGCTGAAAAAATGGGACTACGCGGTGGTGTTGGACTTGCTGCTCCCCAGTTGGATATCTCAAAACGCATTATCGCTGTTTTGGTGCCAAATATTGTTGAAGAAGGCGAAACTCCAGAGGAAGCCTATGACTTACAAGCCATTATGTACAATCCAAAAATTGTCTCTCACTCTGTTCAAGACGCTGCTCTTGGCGAAGGAGAAGGCTGCCTCTCTGTTGACCGCAACGTGCCTGGCTATGTTGTTCGCCATGCCCGCGTTACTGTTGACTACTTTGACAAAGATGGAGAAAAACACCGTATCAAGCTAAAAGGCTACAACTCCATTGTTGTTCAACATGAAATTGACCACATTAACGGTATCATGTTTTACGATCGTATCAATGAAAAAGACCCATTTGCAGTTAAAGATGGTTTACTGATTCTTGAATAAAGAAAATCCCGTTGCAAGACGGGGTTTTGTGTTATAATAGAGGCATGAAAACAAATGATATTGTCTATGGCGTCCACGCCGTTACCGAAGCCCTCCTTGCAAACACAGGAAACAAACTCTACCTCCAAGAAGATCTCCGAGGTAAGAATGTTGAGAAGGTCAAGGAACTAGCTAGAGAAAAGAAGGTGTCCATTTCTTGGACCTCAAAAAAATCCCTCTCTGAGATGACTGAAGGTGCTGTTCACCAAGGTTTTGTTCTACGAGTGTCTGAATTTGCCTATAGCGAACTGGACCAGATCCTTGCCAAAACACGTCAAGAAGAAAATCCACTGCTATTGATTCTAGATGGCCTAACTGACCCTCATAACCTAGGCTCCATCCTAAGAACAGCCGATGCGACCAATGTTTCAGGTGTCATCATTCCCAAGCACCGTGCTGTCGGAGTTACTCCAGTCGTTGCCAAAACGGCCACAGGTGCTATCGAGCACGTTCCGATTGCTCGAGTGACCAATCTAAGCCAAACTCTGGACAAACTCAAGGATGAAGGCTTCTGGACCTTTGGAACGGATATGAATGGTACTCCTTGCCACAAGTGGAATACAAAAGGGAAAATCGCTCTCATCATCGGAAATGAAGGAAAAGGCATCTCTAGTAACATTAAAAAACAGGTCGATGAAATGATTACCATACCGATGAATGGACATGTTCAAAGCCTTAATGCCAGTGTTGCTGCAGCCATTCTCATGTACGAAGTTTTCCGAAATAGACTATAAAAAAGTTTCCAGTCATCTGATTGGAAACTTTTTTATGATTAACTATGTTCGGTGATAAACTTGTAAGCTTCTTGACCAGCGATAGCGCCATCTCCAACTGCTGTTGTTACTTGGCGAAGGTCCTTCAAGCGAACATCTCCAACTGCAAAGATACCGTCAACTGCAGTTTTCATGTGGTTGTCTGTCACAATCCAGCCAGCCTGATCTTGAATATTCAATTCTTTAACAAAATCGCTAAGAGGGTCCAAACCAACATAGATAAAGACACCACCGAAGGCTTGCTCTGTCACTTGACCTGTTTTCACATTTTCAAATACGACAGATTCTACTCGGTTTTCACCCTTGATTTCCTTAACTACAGAATCCCAGATAAAGCTGACTTTCTCATTAGCGAAAGCGCGGTCTTGTAAAACCTTTTGAGCACGAAGCTGGTCACGACGGTGAACAATGGTAACAGTCTTGGCAAAACGAGTCAAGAAGAGGGCTTCTTCAACAGCTGAATCTCCACCACCGACTACCAGCAAATCTTGGTCACGGAAGAAAGCACCATCACATACGGCACAGTAGGAAACACCACGACTGTTCAGTTCTTCTTCCCCAGGTACTCCCAAAGGACGGTGTTTAGAGCCAGTCGCTACGATAACGGTACGTGTTTCATATGTTTGGTCATCAGTCATCACTTTCTTAAAATCACCATGGTCTTCTACATTTTCAACATAACCATAAATGTGCTCAACACCAAGGTTTTCAAGCGGTTCAAACATCTTTTCTGCCAATTCTGGCCCACTAATATTAGCGTATCCAGGGTAATTTTCAATATCCGATGTATTATTCATCTGACCACCTGGCAAACCACCTTCAATCAAGGCTACTTTCAGATTGCTGCGAGCAGCATACAAGGCTGCAGTCATACCTGCAGGTCCAGCACCGATAATAATAGTATCGTACATATAGATTCCTTCTTTCTTGTTGTAACTATCTTTATTCTAACTCTTTCTTGTCAATCAAGCAAGGATTATGCCTTGAAAACAAGAATTAAACTCATAACCGCAAAGGATAATACTGGAACAACCAAGACCCCAATCATAATCATATCATAGAGATGGGCTTGGCGAGCCTTGGCTGTCTTATCAACTCCCGACATGGCTCTCAGTCCAATCCAAATCCCTAAAAAAATCAGGACGAGGATGGTGGTCAAGATCAAACTCTCGAAATATAAAGAAAATAGTTGCAGTAGCATGATTTCTCTCATTTCTATCTTTTTTAAAGAGTAAACTCAGCTAGTCCAGCTAACTGAGTTTTCCTTTATCTATTATATCAAATATAAGTCCGTTTGTAACTAGCGAAGAATTCTTTTGTTCGCTCTTCTTTTGGATGGTGGATAATCTCATCTGGTGTTCCAGACTCGATGATTTTCCCCTTGTCCAAGAAGAGAATCTTATCAGCAACTTGGGCTACAAAGGACATATCGTGACTGACTAAAATCATAGTCTGTCCTGACTTAGCAGCATCTGCAATAGACTTCTCTACTTCACCAACCAATTCTGGGTCAAGAGCTGAAGTTGGTTCGTCTAAGAGCAAGACATCTGGTTTCATAGCAAGCGCACGCGCTAAGGCAACCCGTTGCTTCTGTCCACCTGATAAATGGCGAGGGTAATGGTTTTCACGATCAGAAAGCCCAACCTTAGTCAACTCTTCCTTGGCAATCTTAGTCGCTTCTTGATCAGACAATTTCTTGACAACAAGCAAGCCTTCTTTCACATTATCAAGTGCTGTGCGGCGTTCAAATAAATTAAACTGTTGGAAAACCATAGACAGCTTACGGCGTAGGGCAAGGATTTCTTCTTGAGTGATTTTAGAAAAATCGACTGAAAAATCATCAATCTGAATAGAGCCACTGTCAGGTGTTTCAAGATAATTGAGACTGCGAAGGAAGGTTGATTTCCCAGCTCCTGAAGAACCAATCAAGGCTACAACTTCCCCTTTTTGGATATCCAAGTTCAGATGATCCAAGACAGTCTGTCCTGAAAAGGATTTGCTTAAATTCGAAATCTTAATCATTAACGAAGGTCTCCTTTCACATCTGTTTGCACTGTATCGGGTGCAGAAATAGCCATTTTTCTCTCGATGAAACGACCGAGGCTTTCAATTCCGATATTGACTACCCAATAAACAAGGGCAACGGAGATGAATCGCTCAAAGTAACGATAATCAGCTCCACCCAAAATCTGAGCTTGGGCAAAGACTTCCACAACACCCGCACTAAATGCTAGGGAAGTTCCCTTGGTCAAACCGATTAGGGAATTGATTAAAGTTGGAGTTGCCACAACTGCTGCATTTGGAATAATTACGCGACGATAAACTTGCGCTCGGGTCATACCCAGACTTCGTGCCGCCTCAATCTCACCAGGATTGACTGAGAGAATGGCTGCACGAATGGTTTCACTAGCATAAGCTGCCTCATTAAAGGCAAAGGCGACAATCGCAAAAGCAGCAGCTGGAATCGCATTGATATTGAGACCAGTGCCCCATTGCTGATTGAGGGCTTTCAAAGCCAAAGGAATTCCGTAGTAGGTCAACATGAGTTGAACCAAAATCGGTGTCCCTTTTAAGAAACTAACAAAGAAGGCCTGCAAGGGATATAAAATCTTGACACGATTGATTTTCACAATGGCAAAAAGAAGCGCCAAAACCAAGCCAAAAAGGGCACCACCAATTGTCAACATAATCGTTGTTGGAAGTTGTTGGACAATTCTCGGGATTCCATCAAAGACCGAACGCAGGCTAAAAAGCTTGCCATCCGGAATCAATTGCATCAAATTTTGGTACCAATCTGATGCTAAAATCGTTGTAACATTCATAAAAACATCCTCTCCTGATAATGATTCATTCTACCATACTTCTGCCGTCAATGAAATTATTTGCTACGGTCAGATACAGACTTAGTCTACCTACTAGTTTATCATACTTTGAAACAGGGAGGCTATATATTTTATCTATCAAAGAGATAGATAAAAACTATTTCAATCCCAATTCTTCGTAAGCTTTTCGATAACCGATTTGCTTAACAGTTCCATTTTCTACTAAAATGGGCCGTTTTAACAACATACCGTCACTTGCTAGCAACTCAGCCGCTTCTTGATTTGACAGACTTCCTACCTTATCTTTCAGCCCCAATTCACGGTATTTGATTCCACTGGTGTTGAAAAATTGCTTTAGCTCGAACCCTGAGGTTTCTAGCCAGTTTAAAATAACTTCTTGGCTAGGTGTTTCTTCAACGATGTGAACAGCTTTGTAATCCACACCAAGTTGATTTAATTCTTGTTTTGCTTTTTTACAAGTTGAACATTTTGGGTATTCGATAAATTCTAACATGTCTTTCACTTTCTATTTTATATCTTTAAAATCTGCGTCTTCATGCTCCAAGAGCCAAGTTTTCTTTTCCACTCCTGCAGCATAACCTGTCAGACGCTTGCCTGCTCCCAGCACCCGATGACAAGGTACTAGGATAGACCAAGGATTGCGCCCCACTGCTCCACCAATTGCTTGAGCAGAAGGCACTTGCAAATCTTGTGCGATTTGTCCATAGGTTACTGTCTGACCATAAGGAATTCCCTGTAAATAGGACCAAACTCTCTTTTCAAAATCCGTTCCGATTGGAGCCAAGGGCAAGTCGGATAAATCCCGAGACTTGCCTTTAAAGTAATCATCTAAACAAGCAATAACTGGGTCTAAAATGGAATGACTAACAACTTCTTCTATCGTCTCATCTCCTAATCCCCTTTCAAAATACTTCTGCTCCTGCACCCAAATGCCATACAGATATTGCTCGTCGGCAACCAAAGACAAGGTTCCTATTGGCGAAGAGTAAAGCATTTTTGCATACTTCTTTTGCATTATTTCTTCAATTTTTGATAGGCCAAGCGTCCTCCATCAACTGGAACTTTTCCGACCTGTTTAAATCCAAGCTTTTCAAAAATATGTTGCATAGCCTTGTTTGCAACATGCGTATCTGAACGAAAATCAAGATAGTCAAAACCTTCAATCAAACCCTCTAAGAAGGTTTGAGCTACTCCCTGTCCCTGAACATCTGTAGCCACAGCGATACGGTGAAAGACTAGGTACTCTGACTCCCCAGCTTGCCAGTTGCCTTCATAAATGGCTTCATAGGCTGCCTCTGGACTCTTGGTCACAGCAGCATAGGCTAGCAGTTCTCCCTCTTCCAAGGCTACATAGGCTTGACCTGAGATAATATCCTCAATAATAATATCAGCATTTGGATAGCCATTTTGCCACTGGTCACTACCAGCATCTGCTAAACATTTTTTAGCATCCTCCATCACCTGCATGATGGCATCTACTTCATTTGGAAAAGCTAAACGAATCTCCATCTTTTCTCCTCATTTCTGACTAGTTTCTCCCATCATAGCATAATTTAAGTCTTTCTACAAGCAGTTAAAACTTGACTTTCTATTTTTATTATTTTATAATCTAGTTATTAAAACTAGATAAAAAGGTGTTAGAAATGAAAACTACCTTTTCCTACCCAAAATGGGCAGAAATTCCAAACATTGACCTCTATCTGGACCAGGTTTTGCTTTATGTCAATCAGGTCTGCGCCCCTATCTCTCCAGATAAAGACAAGGGTCTAACAGCATCTATGGTCAACAATTATGTCAAACATGGTTACCTGACAAAGCCTGACAAAAAAAAATACCAACGCCAACAGATTGCCCGTTTGATTGCTATAACAACCCTCAAGTCTGTATTTTCTATTCAAGAAATAGCACAGACACTTAATACTCTACAAACTCAAGCAAGTTCAGAGCAACTCTACGATGCTTTTGTGGACTACATGAACCAAGGAATTGATCCAGCTAACCCCATTATCCAAACCAGCTGCCAAACCGTTAAACTCTATCATCAAACTCTAGCCTTAATCCATCATACTGAAGAGGAGGTAATCCAATGAACACTAGTCTTAAACTCAGCAAACAACTCAGTTTTGGAGAGGAGATTGCTAATAGCGTGACCCATGCTGTGGGGGCAGTCATCATGCTCATCTTGCTCCCTATTTCATCCACCTATAGTTATGAAGCACACGGATTTTTATCCTCTATCGGTGTATCCATTTTCGTTATCAGTCTCTTTCTCATGTTCCTATCATCCACCATTTATCACTCTATGGCCTACGGTTCAACCCACAAATACGTCTTGAGAATCATCGACCATTCGATGATTTATGTGGCTATCGCAGGCTCTTATACGCCAGTCGTCTTAACCTTGATGAATAACTGGTTTGGCTATCTAATTATTGCCATCCAATGGGGAACGACCATCTTTGGTATTCTCTATAAAATCTTTGCTAAAAAGGTCAATGAGAAATTCAGCCTTGCTCTTTACCTGATTATGGGCTGGTTGGTTCTGGCTATCATTCCTGCCATTATCAGTCAAACAACACCAATCTTTTGGAGCCTTATGGTAACTGGCGGACTCTCTTATACAGTTGGAGCTGGATTTTATGCAAAGAAAAAACCTTATTTCCACATGATTTGGCATCTCTTTATCCTAGCTGCGTCCGCACTCCAATACATTGCCATTGTTTATTACATGTAAAAAAGACAAGGTTTTTTATCCTTGCCTTTTAGTTTTAGTATTGCTTTGGTTTCAATGTCAATAAGTGTGTTCTTTTTGAATCAGTAACTATTCCAATTTATCTATCTTGAAATAAATAAAATCCTTTTGTAATACTATAAAAAATAACTAACAAAGAAATAACTATAAGACTCGGTTGCCAAAAACCCGATATATCTACTACACTTTGGCCTAAAAGTTGGCCAATAAAGCTAACTAAAATTAAAATAATTAAATTGAAAATTACTGATACTAATAAAATTAACACCGAATGTATTATTGCCTCGCCTATACGTATTTTAAAAAGTTGTAATCTTGACACTCCCAGTGTCTTTAACTGTTTAATGTCCTCAATATCTTTATTAGAAGATAAAATTGTAAGAGAAATAGAACTAGTAATAATCAGAATAATTGGTGCAGACATATAAGCAATAAAGGAAGCTCTTGCTTCGTTTACTCCGTTTGCTGTATTCATGAATGAATACATATTTTGGGTGTAAAGAATAAACCCAGAAATGAGAGTTACTCCCATGCTCATCGAAGTTTGTATACTTTTCAAATAGCTAGGATTGGATAGTAGACTCCAAAAGCCTGTATTAATTACATAATTTTCAGTTGGAAATATCCTCATTAAAAATTTTATTAGAAACATTTGAATTGATGGAGATAGTGATTGAATAATAAGGATGTGAATAATTAATAAAAATAATACTATGCTTGACTGTTTTTCAATTATTTCTTTGTTTCTGATAAAACCTGCTGAAACAATAGAACCTATACATAGTAACCATAGGAATAAACGAACAGAGATGTTAACAAATCCAGCTACTGTAACTTTTCTTTTTTTCTTTTTTGGTTTTAATATTGATGATATTTTAAGTATTCGACTTGAATAAAAGTAAGCCCCTATCCCGACAATTGTTGGGACTATGAAAACACTCAATAAAATTGATTGAATGTTGGCTGTAATAACTAAATCAGGTAACTCATCTCTTCCTAATAAATTTTGTAAAAATTTGTAGTAACTATCTGCCATGATAAATGAAAGTATTGTACCAATACTACTAACAATCACTGCCATTAAATAAAACTGTCCAGATACTAATAAAGATAGCTGAGTTCTGCTTGCGCCTAAGATAGCCCATAATTGGTAATCCTTTTTAAAGATATCTATTAGCAGTCTTATATTATTTGAAATAAGGAAAAATAGAGTAGTCCCGCCAAAAATTATTAGCATTTGAAAAAGTTGTGAAGCGTTAATGTTAGCAGTCTTGATTGAACTAGCAATACCAAATAAAGATGTTCCAACAATTAGGCTAGATACAAATAGTAATGGTATTGTTCCTAACCATTGTCTTTTTGAGTACTGAAATTGGTAAATGATTAATTTTAGCATAATAAATCCTCCTCAAATTAATCTTTACTACTTTCAAGTGCTTGGTAGAGCTCATCAGCTGAAGGTTTAATAATTTGTCGAGATATCTTTCCGTCTTTTAAAATGAGTGCTCTGTCAGTTTTTGAAGCCAACTCAATATCATGAGTGACCATAAGAACACATTTTCCTTGACTCGCTAAATTACGAAGTGTTTCAAATATAAGTTTTCTTGAGACGCTGTCCAGAGCTCCTGTTGGCTCATCAGCAAAAATAATTTTACTATCAGCTATTATTGCACGAGTAATAGCCACTTTTTGCTGTTCTCCACCTGATAAGGTAGCAACTAATGATGATAGTTCTGCTTTAAAATTCAAACTATCCAACATTTTTTTTACTTTATTGCTATCAACACTCTTTCCTGAGAGTCTCAGAGGAAGTGTAACATTTTCTAGTACAGGTAGAGCAGGTACCAGATTATAGTTTTGAAAAATTATTGCAATATCTTGTCTTCTAAATTTAGCAAGCTTCCCTTCTTTTAAGGTATATGGATTTACACCATTGATAACAACTTCGCCACTTGTTGGTTCAGATAAACTTGATAAGCAACTTAGCAAAGTAGACTTTCCAGAACCACTGACACCAAGTATTGATACAAATTCCCCATAATTGACAGATAAGGAAATATCTTTCAAAATAGAGACAGTTTTGTCTTGCCCTAACAAAAATTCTTTTGAAAGGTTTGAGACTTTAACAGCTACATTATTAACCATAATAAATCCTCCTGATTCCAGTGTCATCTTTGATTTAATTATACAATATTGGAATTCTATTAATATCAAGTAAGTAACTTATGAAACATATTTTTAATGGATAAAATTTCTATTTCCTCTGGAACTCGAATAAAGGTCTTTAGCATACTAAGAATTTTTTCTATTACCATAATAGTATCATAAATGATGCTTGATTGAAAGCGTAAACATAGCTTTCTTAAGAGGTACAGCTATTCTATACAAAATTTAAACATAAAACTTAGGTATACTTAATAAATGAGAATTAAAGTTAGCTATAACGAAGACAGTAGCATATGTAAAACTCTAAGCAGGCTCTGCCTGCTTAGAGTTTTACAATCGAATTTCCTAAAGAGGAAGCAAGATGAAAGCCGTCATTGCTTGTGCTCATAAGATTCTCAGAATCATTTACAAACTACTCTCCACTAACCAGACTTATCAAAAAGAAAAGGCGCTAGAACTGAGAAAACAGTCCTAACACCCAAATTAAAAAAATTTCAATTACAGTATAGCACAGGAAGTGATTTTTTGAGCTTTTTTACTGTCTTTTTTCTTTACACATATTGATAAAGTACTGGTGCAAGCGCACATCATCAGTCAATTCTGGATGAAAAGAGGTTACCAGCATATTTTTTTCTTGGGCTGCAACGATTTGATTATCAACTCTTGCTAGAATTTCTACACCCTCTCCAACACTACTGATAATTGGACCACGGATAAAGGTCATTGGAATCTGACCAACTCCCTTACATTCTGCTTCCGTGTAGAAACTTCCTAATTGGCGCCCATAGGCATTGCGCTCGACCACCATATCCATAGTTCCTAGATGACTCTCTTCCTGAGAAGTAATTTCCCTAGCTAAGAGAATCAAGCCTGCGCAAGTACCAAAAACGGGAAGTCCAGAAAGTATGGCTTCTCGAATGGGAATCAGCATGTCCTGCTCACGTAAGAGCTTGCCCATGGTTGTAGATTCCCCACCAGGTAGTATCAAACCCGCCAAGTCACTCTGATTTTGCTGAAAATCCTCTAAATTTCTGATTTCAACACTTTCGACACCTAATTGATCTAGCACTTTTGCATGTTCTGCAAAGGCCCCTTGCAAGGCCAATATTCCGATTTTCATCTATTTTCCTCGCTCAGCCATGAGGATTTGGATCTCATTTTCATTGATACCAACCATGGCTTCTCCTAAATCTTCAGAGATTTGAGCCAAGATTTGAGGATTTCGGAAATTAGTCACCGCTTTGACAATAGCACTCGCTCGTTTAACAGGATCTCCTGACTTGAAAATACCTGAACCGACAAATACACCTTCTGCCCCTAATTGCATCATTAACGCCGCATCTGCTGGCGTTGCAACGCCTCCAGCCGCAAAGTTTACAACTGGTAATTTCCCATATTCATGAACGTATTGAACCAATTCTACAGGGACTTGCAAGTCCTTAGCAGCAACATAAAGTTCGTCCTCACGTAGGTTTTGAATGCGGCGAATTTCCTGATTCATCATACGCATATGACGAACAGCTTGGACGATATCCCCCGTACCCGGTTCTCCTTTTGTACGAATCATAGAAGCACCTTCAGCGATACGACGCAAGGCTTCACCCAAGTCCTTAGCCCCACATACAAAAGGAACTTGGAATTCTTTCTTGTCCACATGGAAACGGTCGTCAGCTGGAGATAGAACTTCACTCTCATCGATATAGTCAATTTCAATAGCCTCTAAAATCTGAGCCTCAACAAAATGCCCGATTCTGACCTTGGCCATTACTGGAATACTAACCGCTTCTTGGATTTCCTTAATCATCTTTGGGTCACTCATGCGGGAAACCCCACCAGCTGCACGAATATCAGCCGGAATCCGCTCCAAGGCCATAACAGCTGCTGCACCAGCAGCTTCTGCGATACGGGCTTGTTCAGGATTTTGAACATCCATGATAACGCCACCTTTAAGCATTTGTGCTAAGTTTTTATTTAATTCATAACGATTTTCAGTCATTTCTTTATCCCCATCATTTGTATTGGTAGCTACCATTTAATTTTAAGTCAGATTAGAATGAATCACAAGATAAAAAAACGATAATTGCATGGGTACAGATTGACTAAAAAACTATCTGACCTTAACTTAAGGCCAGATAGTTCATTCATTTTTATTTTTCAGCTGTAAGGGCAGCCATTGTAATGTAGTTGTATGGTTTATTAAAGTGTGGCAAGAAGAATAGGTCAGTCAAAGCCAATTTTTCAATTGTTACATGCTCTTGAATAGCAAGTGAGAACATGTGAATTCCCATACTAATCGCAGGGTCATGTGAAACCATTTGTGCACCAAGAATTTCACGACTATCTTTGTCAAAGACAATCTTGATGGCTACTTCATGGTTATCATGTTTCATGAATTCTGGTTTTTGAAGATCGTTAAATCCTGTTTCAGTTGCGTTGTAACCAGCAGCTTTAGCTTTTTCAAGAGTCAAACCAGTTGAAACCATGTGAAGACCGTAGATTGAGATACCGTTTGAACCTTGAACACCGATTCCTTCCAATTCATGTCCACAAGCATTGTAAGCACCAACAATACCAGTACGAACTGCGTTTGAAGCAAGTGCGATGTAGCTTGTATCTTTACGAGCGTTGTCATAAACAGTCGCACAGTCTCCAACAGCAAATACACCGGGAAGTGAAGTTTCTTGTTTCTTGTTTACAAGGAAAGCACCGTTACGGAAGAGTTCAATCTTACCATCAGCAAGAGCAGTATTTGGACGGAAACCAACTGCAAGGATAACCATATCCACATCGAAAGTTTCTTTATCAGTAATCAAGCGTTCAACTTTACCGTCACCCTCGATTGCTTTAACAGTTTGACCAAGAGCCAAGCGAATGTTGTGGTCTTCCAAGTTCTTCGCCATCATTTGTGTGAAGTCTTTGTCATAGTAACCGTTCAAAACAGTATCAACGATATCAACAAGGACAACTTCTTTTCCAAGACGCTCAAAGGCTTCAGCAAGTTCAACACCGATGTAACCACCACCAACAACGGCAATACGGTCGAGGTGTTGGCTCTTGTCAGCAAGTTTATTGATAACTTCTTCAGCATTTTGGTACAATTTCACGAATTGTACGTTTTCAAGAGTTGCTTTAAATTCGCGGTTTCCTTTAACAATTTCAACACCTTCGATTGGTGGCAAGATTGGTGTAGAACCCGTAGCAAAAATCAATTTCTCGTATGATTCTTTGTGTTCTTTTCCTTCAACTTCAGCTGTAACTACTTTGTTATCATAGTCGATTGAAAGAACTGGTGAATTCATGTAAACCTTAGCACCCTTAGCTTCCAATTTTTCTTTATCAGAATAGAACAAGCCTTCAGCACCGTCAATTTGTTCACCAATCCAAAGGGCCATTCCACATCCTAGGAAAGAGATGTTAGAGTTTTGGTCGAATACAACAATTTCGTTCTCATTACCAAAATTATCCAACATAGTATTAATACATGCTGTACCAGCGTGGTTAGCACCAACTACAACGATTTTACTCATAGAAAAATTCCTACCTTTAATTTAAAATTTACTCTTCTAGTATAACATTTACTGTTAGCGTTTACAAGAGTTTAGCTAATTTTCCCGATTTTTTTGTAAAAAAATGTAAATAATCTGTATTTTATCAGCCTTTCTTACAATTACTCTTTATATTTTCTGAGCATATTTCTTGACAAGTTTACAAATTTTATTTGTGAAAACGCTGACTTTATGGTATGCTAGTATCATGGAAAGAAAATGTAAGGGGTTCATTTTTCATAAATTTACTATGTTTCAACCTTCTTTTCATAAGAGAAAGGAGTTGGTAGCTTGCCTCTAAGTTCACATTCTGAACGCCTAATGGGAACCACTATCACTATTTCATTAGTGGATGAGCGAGCAGATATCTTGCTCCAAAAATCCTTTGATTTACTCAAAGAGCTTGAATACCGCTTCAATGCCAATAGTCAAGAATCGGAGTTGATGAAAATCAATCATCAAGCTGGAATAGCTCCAGTCAAAGTTCATCCTGATTTGTTTGAATTGATTTCACTTGGATTAGAGCATAGCCTAGCGCCCTCTAGTCATCTCAACATCAGCATTGGTCCCTTGATTCAGACCTGGCGCATCGGTTTTTCAGATGCCAAGGTCGCCCAGCCTCAAGAAATTGAATCGGTGCTACCTTTAATCAATCCTCATTATATCGAGTTAGATTCTTCCACTTCCACTGTGTTTTTAAAACAAAAAGGAATGAAGATCGATCTTGGTTGTTTAGCCAAGGGTTATAGTGCGGATAAAGTTGCCCAATTTCTTAGAGAAGAGGGAGTGACATCTGCCTTGATCAATCTGGGAGGGAATATCCTGACTATTGGAAAAAATCAGGCAAGAGGAAATCAGCCTTGGCAAATCGGGATTCAAGACCCAGCTAATCCGAGGGGAAATCACTTAATGACCATCCCGGTTGTCAATAAATCTGTCGTGACTTCAGGCATTTATGAACGTCACCTGACAGTCGATGGAAAAGATTACCATCACATTTTTGACAGTCATACAGGATATCCTATTGAAACGGAACTTGCTAGTCTCACAATTATCTCTGATAAATCAGTTGATGGTGAAATATGGACAACTCGTTTATTTGGAGAAAGACCTGCTTCTATCCTCTGGCAAGTCGAAAGTTTAGAGGGCATCGAAGCTATCCTCATCGATAAGGAAGGTCACCTAAGTTGTTCTTCAGGAATTCCTACTCTATAGAAATGGATGTTTCAATGGAGTTTTAAAATCGTATTATGTAAAAAGAGAAAGGAAATCTCATGTTAAAACTTATTGCTATTGTTGGAACAAATTCAAAACGTTCTACAAACCGTCAATTGCTTCAATACATGCAAAAACACTTTGCTGAAAAAGCTGAAATTGAACTTGTTGAAATTAAAGACATTCCTGTCTTCAATAAACCAGCTGACAAGCAAGTACCTGCTGAAATTTTAGAAATTGCTGCTAAAATTGAAGAGGCAGATGGTGTTATTATCGGTACTCCTGAGTATGACCACTCTATCCCAGCTGTTTTAATGAGCGCTCTTGCTTGGTTGTCTTATGGTATCTATCCACTTTTGAACAAACCAATCATGATTACAGGTGCTTCTTACGGTACACTTGGTTCATCACGTGCTCAAATGCAACTTCGCCAAATCTTGAATGCTCCAGAAATTAAAGCAAGTGTCCTTCCAGATGAATTCTTGCTTTCACATTCTCTTCAAGCCTTCAACCCAAGTGGAGACCTAGTAGATCTTGATGTTATAAAAAAACTGGATGCTACTTTTGACGACTTCCGTATCTTTGTAAAAATCACTGAAAAATTGCGCAATGCACAAGAATTACTTCGCAAGGATGCTGAAGACTTTGACTGGGAAAATTTGTAAGATAGGAGACCAAAAAGAATGAAATTTGTTGGACTTGTAGGATCAAACTACGATCAATCATATAACCGTAAACTCTTGGAATTCATCCGTCGTCACTTCAAACTTAAATTTGAATTAGAAGTTCTTGAAATTGACGAAGTTCCAATGTTTAACCAAGACGAAAAATGGGACGAAAGTTTCCAATTACGTTATTTATATAACAAAATTACTCGTGCTGATGGTGTTATCATCGCTACTCCTGAGCACAACCACACAATCTCAGCTTCCCTTAAATCTGTTCTTGAATGGCTTTCATACGAAGTTCATCCATTTGAAAACAAGCCAGTCATGATTGTGGGTGCTTCTTACTACGACCAAGGTACTTCTCGTGCCCAAGTTCACCTTCGTAAGATTCTTGACGCCCCAGGTGTCAATGCCTACACTCTTCCAGGAAATGAATTCCTCCTTGGTAAAGCTAAAGAAGCTTTTGATGTTGATGGAAATATCACAAATGAAGGAACTATTAATTTCCTTGAAACATGTTTAGACAACTTTGTAAAATATGTGGGAGTCGTTTCAAAATTGAAAAAACCAAAACCAATCGCACCAGAAGATTTATATTGTACAAATTCAATTGCAACTACCATTCAAGGTGTTGATCCAGATGATCCTGAATGGGTAGAAAAAGCTGCTGAACTTGTTGGAGCTGTTTCTGGAGATACTTACGTTAAATTAGACCATGGTATCTTGACAGTTAACCAAATTGACATGTTCTTGAAAGCAATGCCATTTGAGTTGACATTTGCAGATGATAATAACCAATTCTTGTACTTTAATAACGCACACCAAGACCCAGATACAATGTTTGGTAAACGTGTACGTGCTCAATCAGGAAATAGATTAGGAACAGTACACGGTACATTGCCAGATTCTAGAATGAAAAACGTTGAATGGGTTGTCGGCGTATTGCGTAACGGGGATCAAGAATATGTCCGTACAATTGTGCCGGGAACACCTGAAGGTGTTATTAATACCCATAATTACCAAGCAATGTACTATCCAGATGGTTCATATGCTGGAATTAATGAGATTATCTTTAATTTCCAACCATGGCTTGACTGGTACCTCAATACAACTGGTCAACGTCTAGTTGGTGGAAATGCTGCAGCTCCTGCTGGCGGACATGGTCACGGCGATGCAGATGCTACATCTGGAGCTTCTGATGCAGGTGATGCTGGAGGTCACGGTGGTGGCGCAGACGCTACATCTGGCGCAAGTAACTAATAATAGTTTTAGGAACCATTTTGGTTCCTTTTTAAGTGACAAAAGACTAGCAGTTTGTGTCTGCTAGTCTTTTGGTTATTATTTTATCTATCCTTGTTAAAAGAAAGAATATTTATTATGAATTTGGGTCATCGAGACTACGACCATGTAATCCTTTTTCACGTTGAACTTGACGTAGTTTCTCTGGTGTAACATCGTTTCCTTCTTCGTCCACAATTTTGATCCCTTCGATGTGGTGACGAACAGTGCGACGATAACCTTCTATGTACTCCTCACGTAGTTTGGCTTGTTCTACTTTTTCTTCTGGGGTCAAGCCTTCTGTTTTTTTCTTTTTCGCAAGCTCGTTAATACGATCAATTTTTTTAGGATCCATGTTTCTCTCCTTTATGATAAGATTTAATCCATTTAACAGATTTTATTTGGTATTGATTTGGTTAAAACGTGCAAGTTTAGCTGCTTTTTGAGTTAAATAAGACAAGATAGCCAAACGATTTTGACGGACAGCCTGATCTTCGGCCATAACCATGGTATTCTCAAAGAATGCATCAATGACTGGGCTAAGAGCAAAGAGTTGTTTCAATTGCTGACTGGCAGTCCCTGACAAAACGAGTGATTCTACTGCTTCTGCCAAGTTTTTCTCTTCTTCATTCTCAAAGAGAGCTGAATCAACTGTAGCAACTCCTTCTGCCTTCTCAGCCAAGTTAAAGGCACGAGAAAGTGATTCAACAGATGGTTTGAAGTCATCTTCCTTGCTTGCTTCTACGAGAGCACTTGCTGCTTCCAACATATCCGCCACAACAAAGTTTGATCCTGCAAGAACGGCTTCCTTGATATCTTTTGGAGTAGAACCCATCATCTTATCAACACGAGCCTTGATAAAGTCCATAACTTCAGCTTTATTTTCATAAGTCAAGCTGTCAAATTTCAATGCATAAAGGCTATCAATCAGCTCGTCCATAGCAATGTGCCAACCAAAGGCATCCAAGATACGAACCACACCTTGAGTAGCGCGACGAAGAGCATACGGGTCATTAGAACCTGATGGAATCAAACCTACTGAGAAGAAACTCAAAATCGTATCCAATTTGTCTGCAATAGCTAGAATGGCTCCAACCTTGCTCTCTGGAAGTTCTCCTTCGGCTGATGTAGGCATGTAGTGTTCACGAATAGCAGCTGCAACTGCTGGAGTTTCCCCAGCAAGAAGGGCATATTTTTCACCCATAATTCCTTGGAGCTCGTCAAATTCACCAACCATCCCAGTCAACAAGTCAAACTTGTAAATGGCTGCTGCACGGGCTAGGTCAATCGCTTCATCCGCTGACAAGCCTGCTTTTTCTGCCAAGAGAATAGCAATCTGACCCGTACGAATCATGTGTTCACGAAGGGAACCAATTTTCTCATGGAAAGTCACATTGTTTAATTTTTCAACAAGATCTGAAATCACCAATTTTTGGTCTTCACGCCAGAAGAATTCTCCGTCTTCCAAGCGAGCTACCAAGACTTTTTCATTTCCTTTGATGACATTTTCCAAATACTCTGCATTTCCGTTACGGACAGAAATGAAGTTTGGCAAGAGCTTGCCATCTTGATCACGAACAACAAAGTAACGTTGGTGTTCTTTCATCGAAGTTACCAAGACTTCTTCTGGAACGTCAAGGTATTTGGCATCAAAACTTCCCATAAAGGCAGTTGGGTATTCAACCAAGTTCAAGACTTCATTAAGCAAATCAGCATCAATTTCGATACTTACACCATGTTTTGCCTCAATTTCCTTGATTTGGTCAACAATCATTTGCTCACGTTCACGTGGATCTGCGATTACAAACTGTGCACGAAGATCTTCTTCATAGCTCAATGCTGACTGAATTTTGGTTTCTTTCCCCAAGAAACGATGACCACGGCTCACACGACCTCCCTTGATATCAAGGAAATCCAAATCAAACTCTTCTTCATCTAAAAGAACAGTTAAAGTATGAACAGGGCGAATGTATTCAAAGGTGTTGTTAGCCCAGTGCATGCTGACAGGGAAAGTCAAGGACTTCAAGACATCCACAACACCTGGAACAATGACTTCAACTGCTTGACCAATTTCTTCCTTAGTGACATAGACATATTCTTCACCCTTAATTTCACGGAATTCGATATCTTCAACAGTCAAGCCTTTTCCATGGACAAATCCTTGAGCTGCTTTGGTGAAGTTCCCATCACTATCCAAGGCAATTTTCTTTGCTGGCCCCTTAAAATCTTCAGTCAAATCAGACTGTTTATCTGCAAGACCAGTCACACGAACAGCTAAACGACGTGGTGTCGAGAAGGTTTGAACAGCTTCAAAAGACAGGCGGTTTTCCTTGAGGAAGGCTGACATTTTTTCGCCTAGTTGTTTTTCACTTGGTGTGACAACATAGGCTGGTAATTCTTCAAGACCGAGTTCTACTAATAAGTTTTTTGTCATGTTTTTTCTCCGAAAAGTATCTTTTTATTTTCCAGTTTGCCTTATGTGATTGGCACGCAAGCAACCAACTTCATTGTTTCATTGCTAAAATTGGAGCCAAAAGTCTCCAATTTTGCCTAGTATCCTTAGCTTCACTAAGGATACCTTCATCACTGCGGCACCTGGTTCAGGGCTCACACTGTTCGCCCATTTTCGTAATTTGTCACTCTCTTTATTCTGCGTCTTCTGCTAAGAGTTTAGCTCGTGTTGCTTCATCCAAAAGTGGGTAGCCTAGGCGTTTGCGCTCTGCCACAAAGGTTTTGGCTACAACACGGGCTAGGTTACGAATACGAGCGATATAGCCTGCGCGCTCTGTTACAGATACGGCACCACGCGCATCAAGAAGGTTAAAGGTATGTGAACATTTGAGAACATAGTCATAGGCAGGGTGCACCAATCCTTCTTCCAAGGCGCGTCCAGCTTCTTTTTCAAACTTATCAAAGTTTTCAAGCAACATTTCTTGATCCGAAATTTCAAATGAATATTTTGAGTGTTCGTACTCAGGCTGGATGAAGATTTCTCCGTATTTTACACCATCAGCCCATTCGATATCATAGACAGAATCCACTTCCTGAATATAAGAAGCCAAGCGTTCCAAACCATAAGTAACTTCTGCAGTCACAGGGCCAGTTGCCAATCCACCTACTTGTTGGAAGTAAGTGAACTGAGTGATTTCCATACCATCAAGCCAAACTTCCCAACCAAGACCAGCTGATCCAGTCGATGGATTTTCCCAGTTATCCTCAACGAAGCGAATATCGTGTTCCAAAGGATTAATTCCCAATTTTTCCAAAGACTCAAGGTAAAGTTCCTGGATATTTGATGGAGATGGCTTCATGACCACTTGGAATTGGTGGTGTTGGTATAAACGGTTAGGGTTTTCCCCGTAACGACCGTCAGCAGGACGACGTGATGGCTCTACATACGCTGCATTCCATGGCTCAGGTCCGATAGCACGAAGGAAAGTGTAAGGACTCATTGTTCCCGCACCTTTTTCATTGTCATAAGCCTGCATAAGCATACAACCTTGGTCATTCCAAAATTGTTGCAAAGTAAGGATGATTTCCTGGAAAGTCAATTTTTTAGACATTGTTTACTCCTTTAGTTTTTATATTTCTTTTTCAATTAATTTCTGCTGAACAAACCAATTTAACAAGGGAAGAGTTTTATCTGTATTTGCCCATAAATGATAAGAATCGAAGACCGCTTGTACACTACCTAGATTTTCTACCAACTTATCTATTGTCAAAAAACTACGCCAGTATTCGTAAAAAATACTTGCATAGTTCTTATCATAAGTCGAAGAACCAAAATCATTCAATGAATGCCAACCATACTTCTTCTGAAAAAGTTCTACAAGAGATTGATTACAAATTTTTTCCGCTTGAAATTCCTCTTCTGTCAAGAAATACTTGCGACTAATATATTCAACCATCCCCTCTTCGAACCATATATAAGAGTCGTAACCATCAAAATCATCTAAAAAATGCTCCGACCAATGAGCTAACTCATGTCCTACAATCTGTAAGAGGAAATTTTCAGATAAAGAATGATAGTGACTTTCTATTGCTTGAGTTTGCTGAGAACACTCGTAGTCCATCAACTGATACAAATACAACTCTTTCCAAACAGCTAAATCAGGCGTCATAACCATTCGTCTATTATTTGTATAGGCTGGAACAGCACTTTCCCTAATAATCTGTGTAGCAGCATTAAAACTTGACCAAATAACGGCTTGCGGTAAATCACAGACTGCAAGTTCATTCTTTAAAAAAGATTGATAATCTTTCAACTTTTCAGTATTTCTTACTACAAAATCACGAAATGCAGCTAGTTGACTATCGTCTTTTACAAGATAAAGGTTTTCCACGTCTCTCCTTTCTTTCACACAATAGACTGAATAAGCAAAAGAACCGCGTCCGACAATCCTAGGTTGATTTAACCTAGGGGCGTCAGAAACGCGGTTCCACCCTAATTTATTACTTCATTGTTTTTGAAAATACTACAGAAAGCGCCAGTTCTTTATTTTGCCCTACTTGGCTCCCACTATCCCAAGCTCGCTTGAAGAACGCCATAAGACTTTCTTTCCTGTTGACTATTATATCAAAAATTGGAACAATGTACAATTCTTTTTATGATTTTCTAGAAATCCATATCATCAACTCGTGGAGCACCAGACTGAACAGCAATTGTTTTTAAAGTTTCTATCTCCTCATGACTCAATTCAATTCCAAAGCAATCAAGATTAGCCTGAATACGAGATGCTGTAACAGATTTCGGAAGTGGTAAAAATCCTTCTGCCAAGCTCCATGCCAAGGCTATTTGAGCAACCAATTTTCTGTGATTTAGCGCTATTTCTTGCACTTGCTTGCTATCAAACAGTTCGCCCTGACCAAAAGGGCCCCAAGCTTCCAATAAGATTCCTTTTTCTCGACAGTAATCTACGACTTCCTCTTGATACACACCTGGAGCCAAACGAACTTGATTGACTGCTGGAACGATAGTTGCTGTTTCAAGCAAGGCATCTAAATGATGGGGAAGGAAATTACTAACTCCAATAGCACGGATTTTGCCTTCTTGATAGAGGTCTTCCATCGCTCTCCAAACTTCTGCATTTCGGATTTTCCAGTGGTCATTTTCTCTGAGCGGTTTTGGATTTGGCCAATGAATCAAATACAAATCCAAATATTCCAAGCCCAGCTTCTCTAAAGACTCTTCAAAAGCCTGACGAGCTTGCTCATAGGTGTGATTTGTATTCCAGAGTTTACTGGTTACAAAAATTTCCTCACGCGGAACGCCACTATCTTGAATAGCATGACCAACGCTTTCTTCATTTTTATAAATAGCTGCCGTATCGATATGGCGATAGCCTGCCTTTAAAGCCTCTAGGACAGCTTGATAGGCAATCTCTCCATTTTCAGCTTTCCAGGTTCCAAATCCTAGAACTGGAATTGGAACGCCATTATTTAAAGTATAAGATTTCATTATTTTTCCTTTCTATGTGAAGAAAATCCAAAGAAACAAATTCTCAAAGAAAACTTATCTCTTTAGATTTTGTGTATTATTGATCACGGTCATAGTAAAGCTGGTGAGCTTTAAGACGAGAGTCTAACAAATCTGGAATTGTCACAAAGTCATAACCCTGACCTTTCAAATAGTCAATAACCTTCGGCAGAGCATTTACTGTCTCAGCATGGATATCATGCATTAAGATAATCGAACCATTACGAACTTGACGTTGAATCTCTGTCAAAATTGCTGCTTCATTTTTACTCTTCCAGTCCAGACTATCGACATCCCACATAATAAAGCTCAAATCGAGGCTATTGCGAATGTCGTCTGTAATGGCTCCATAAGGCGGACGCATAAGTTTAGAGCTAGAACCCAGCACCTTAGTTAGCGCATCCTCAGTATCAGTAATTTGTTTTTTAGCTTCATCAAGCGAAAGTTTTGAAAGAACTGGATGGCTCCAACTATGGTTTCCAATGACATGACCATCTGCTTTCATTCGTTTCAAAATCTCTTCATTGCCAGAAACATTCTTACCTAAAACAAAGAAAGTTGCCTTGATACCATACTTAGAAAGTGTATCTAATGCTTGATTTGTCGTTGTAGGATTTGGTCCATCATCAAAAGTCAAGGCTACTACTTTACGATTTTTCTTTTCATAATAAGCCTTATATAGTTCTGCGTCCTTATCTAATAAATAAGAGGACTGAATAACCTCAAAGAAACTTGATACCGGCAAGGCAATCTCATCTAGATTTTCAACTGACTGACTTGGATAAAGGATAATCTGACTATCCTTGTAATCAAAATTCCATGCAGACAAGTCTTGGTCAGAGAAGCCTTTAACAACTTGATCAATCTTTTCTTGCTCCAATTTCTTATCCTGTAAGAAAGTGGTGATTTCTTTTAACAACTGCTCTTTGGCTTTACTAGGATCTGAAAATAATTGATCAAGTGTAAAAGGTTTACCATCTTCTGTCAAATGTACTTTTGCCAGACTAGTTTTTTCAGTCTCTTCAACTTTTGACGAAGTTAAATCATAGACTTGTTTCATCACACTTCGGTTGACAATCCCTTTTAAAGTCGAATCCTGTTTCTCCGTATAATAAAAAACCAGATTTTCCTTGTCTTCCAGATTTTCCTTAATATCCTGTGTCATGATTTCTTTTACAGATGAAATGACTTGCTCCCCTTGGAGAGGATAATAGGCAATTACTTCTGCTTGTCCCTTACGAAAATGATCTTTCTGATTTCCCTCACTTAATTGATCATCTTTCTCTTTTTTGAGAGATTCAATCCTTTGTTCAAAACTTTGCTTTGTATATACTTTGTATCCAATCATTAAACCAAGGACGCAAATACTTACTGAAAAGATAGCTACCAGGGCTATTAAACCGATTCTCTTTTTATCGTGCTCAACACGTTTTGCTCTACTTTTATCCATAGAGATATCATATCAAATTCAGGCTATAATTTCAATTATTTTAGAGGAAATAGTATATTAAAAAGAGGGGAACTCCCTCTTAAAATCTTATTTTACTGCTTCTTTCAAAGCATCTACCTTGTCCAAACGTTCCCATGGAAGATCAATATCTGTACGTCCCATGTGTCCATAAGCCGCTGTTTGACGGTAAATTGGGCGCTTGAGGTCCAGCATTTGGATAATTCCTGCAGGGCGAAGGTCAAAGATTTGACGGGCTGCTTTTTCAAGCTTGCTTTCAGCTACTGTTCCTGTACCAAAGGTATCGATACGAACAGAGACAGGCTGCGCAACACCGATAGCGTAAGCCAATTGCACTTCTGCTTTCTTAGCAAGACCTGCTGCAACGATATTCTTTGCAATATAGCGAGCCGCATATGACGCAGAACGGTCCACCTTAGTCGCATCTTTACCAGAGAAAGCACCACCACCGTGACGGGAGTAGCCACCATAAGTATCCACGATAATCTTACGACCAGTCAAACCTGAGTCCCCTTGAGGTCCACCGATTACAAAACGACCAGTAGGATTGATGAAGAATTTTGTTTGCTCATCCAAGTAAGAAGCTGGAATAACCTCTTTGATAACCTTGTTAATGACATCATTGTGAATTTGTTCGTTGCTGACTTCTGGATCGTGCTGAGTTGAAATAACAACTGTGTCCACACGTACTGGACGGTCATTTTCATCATACTCAACTGTAACTTGTGATTTAGCATCTGGGCGAAGATAGCTAATTTCCCCAGACTTACGAAGTTCTGCCAAACGACGAACTAATTTATGACTGAGTGAGATTGGCAATGGCATGAGCTCTTCTGTTTCATCCACTGCAAAGCCAAACATGAGACCTTGGTCTCCAGCACCAATTAAGTCCAGCGGATCTTGATCTGCATTTCCACGAACCTCCAAGGCTTCGTTAACACCTTGGGCAATGTCAGGAGATTGTTCCACCAAAGATGGATGTACTCCTACAGTCTCAGCAGAAAAACCATATTCTGTATTAGTGTAGCCAATCTCTGCAATGGTATCACGAACCACACGGTTAATATCCACATAAGCATTTGTAGATATTTCACCAAAAACATGGACTGAACCAGTATATACAGCTGTCTCAGCAGCAACGTGCGCCTCTGGATCTTTAGCTAAAATAGCATCCAAAATCGCATCCGAAATTTGGTCTGCAATCTTATCTGGATGCCCCTCAGATACAGATTCAGACGTGAATAATTTACGTTCTGACATAAAAATGTCCCCCCTTAAAAATAGTGTTATAGAGTTACAAAGTACTGATAGGAAATTTCTTAGTGCTGAATACCTACCATCTTATCGGGACTATATAACTTTATCATTATACCATTTTTTAGCGTAATTTGCAGTCTTTAATGTAGTGTTACTGTTTAGATAGTTCGTTCTCATAAAACAAAAAGGATTTAATCCTGTTATATACAGAATTAAATCAAAATCTGAATTGCTTTTAATATTTTTTATACTCTCTAAAAACACCTCTATAATACATACTCAGACCTAATATAGCAATAAATTTATGAATAATAGTATTTGATTCGAATAAAATGTTAATGACTATCCCAGTCATTATAAAACTAATTGCAATTATTAAACGCTGCTTCATTTGTACCTCAACTTTCTATTTCGTAGAAAAAAAATTCAGTTCCTATCCAAAAGCCTATAATAGCTCCACCATATCCTCTTAAAGAAACAATACCTTCTCAAAGCATGAGAGTTCACCTTCAATTCTTGATAGCATTGCTTCATGCATTACATCATATCGTTTCACCATTGTATGCATCACGAATACTTCCTTACATTTATATTATTTTTTTATCTTGTTACAAACTCGGTAAGTTTTTTCTGCTCATTTTTCATTATCTCGTTATACCAAAAGAAATTAATCCTTGAGCTATATTTTTACTCAATTCTCCATATGTGGCAATTTCTTTATAAAATGTCGCAACCTTTGGGCTCAATGATTTCTGACTATGAATTCCACTAACAGCCTGCTGACGAAGAGCTTCTGCCAACTCCATGACAACTCTCTGTTCATTTTTTGTATTCTCTAATAGAGTTTTATAACGTAATAAAATATCTCGTTCATTTTTATGAATCTCTGTATCTAAAATCAAATTGTAAACCTTATTGAGAATTTCTTCTGTTCTCTTATCCATAAATTATCCTCTATAACCTGAAAGACAATAGCTCCTATCCAATGAAGATATCCAACCATTAACCATGACATCTTTAGTTGACTCAAAATCACACTTAGTTACAATATCTCCATTCTCAATTTGGAAATTAACAGATGAAACATTGTCCAAACATATAATGACGCGAAAAAGTATCGTCAACAAAACCTTATAAAGTTCCCTTTTGGTTCATTCCTTTTAAACCTATACAAATCAATAGTAGAGTGGCTATGATATCAACAATATCTTGTGACTTTAGTAAAGACAAGACTCCTAGAGAAATAATGTAAAATATACTAATTACTTTTCTCATTATCTACAAAAACTATCTGCCGCTAGCCCACCTGTTGAAATCGCAATGCAACACCAACAGGACCAGTAAATGCAGTTAGACCTATATAAATTGACATACCAACTAATACTCCACAAGTAGGATTTAATCCACCAGAGTACTCTTGTAAATCACTGTTTTTTAGAATTGAAAACTGATTCATTGAACTATTCATTGTACATCCTCTCTCTTTTTAGCAAATTCGCATAGCTGAAGCACCACATATAATCGCAGCTCCAGCGTAGAAAAAGTCTATTTCAGTCATCCCTGCCATACCTGAAATACAACCCAAATCATTTTTACCTCCTTCAACACAATAATAGAAAGAGCATCAACTTTGAGCACATTAACTTGTTCTATTGTTTTTGTATCCATGATGAATATCTCGTATATAATAGAAATCTTTTGTCAGATTATAACCTTGACAAGTTCAGTATAGCAAAACAAAATCGATTTTTATCACAAAGTATTTACATGTTGCTAACTCCACTTATCTTCAAATTTAAATAGACACATTATCGGAGTTATCAATAAGAAAAAATCTAACCAATTTAGATATTTCATAATATAGGATATAATACCAGCCATAACGAAAAGGTACAAGGCTGTACGATATCCTCTCTTTGGGTTTTTATCAACCTTGGTGTTAAAAATAATGTACACACAACAAATTGCAATGAGTATAAGCTGAATCATAGTTTCATTTAACATATTAGCACCTCTTCTTTTTTTAAAACTATTTTAAATAAGTTGTTGTTTTGCTTCCACGATGAGTACATCCTGTATAATAGATGTTTTTTATGAGATTATAATTTTGACAAGTTCATTATAGCAGGAAAGAAGAGATTTTTACCGCAAAGTCTTCAAATGTACTTTTTTCATCACGAAACGTATTTTTTTCATGATTTGTAACCTTTCAAGATTAAAAATAAACCATTTTAAAATTTATTCCACAAATCGCTACTAGATATTGTAAAGTCGTCACTCTAGCTTTTTTGCCCAGTTTTATTGTTATGACTATTTCCTAACTCATTTACAGGAACTAGCTAAAAAATAATGTATATAAAGTCATAACAAAAGAGTCCCCCTTAAAATATTCTATAGAATATCCTAAGAATGGCGACTCTTTTAAAGTTCTATTTCCAAGATCTGTGTAAAGACATAATTTTTACTTGTGGTTTTCAAACACACATTTGGATAAGATTTTAAAATTCTCCGAACATTGGCCAATCCTATACCCCGACCTTCTCCTTTTGAAGAATTGTCACGCTTGAATATATCTCTCAATTCTATCTCTCTTTCTAAAGTAGAATTTTTTACAATCATGACTAATTTATTCCATTCTGTATCCTCAAGAAAACAAACTGCTATTCCTCCTTCTGCTGCGGACTCTATAGCATTATCTAACAAGATAGAAGTAATTGTTAAGAAGTTAATTTGTTCCATATTTTTTATAGAGAACTGTTCACTAATCTCTAGGGAAACTGGAACAGATAAGTTTTGGGCCTCCGATAACTTAGATAATAGTAAACTCTTTAGCGCCAAATCATTGATATTTCCTAGATGTGCTACATCAAAACGCTTACCTTTTAATTTTTCACCAGAATTTTTCAAAACACCATCATAGACTTGAGAAACCAGATTAATATCTTTTTGATCTATACCTATTTTTAAGCTTGACAAAATATTAGCATAATCATGTCTAAAGCTTCTAATTTCTTGATATAGCCCCTCAACTTGTTGACTATAATTACTAAGATTTTGCAATTGAATTTCTTTTTGTAGAATGACTTTCTCCTGTAATTCTTGAAGTAATTTTCTATCCAATAGATTAACAAAACAAATAAACAATAAAAAGTAAACTGCTGTCAATAATTCTTTATAATCCAACATTCTATCCCAACTTACTTTATCAATGTAGTTTATAT